>CAMUQM010000212.1 GCA_947095945.1 uncultured Prevotella sp. | reverse complement strand
ATCAACAGGAAGCCTGAAAAGTATAATACCATCACTCCAAATTCCGGAAGACCCGGTTTCGGACAGCAATAAAAGAAATACTAAACTTAGTTTTAACCCAACTCGCTCATTAGACTACAATGCACATGTTTTTATAAAAAACAAACAAATTACACAATTGAAATATATTTACAAATATTTCTATAAAAAGCTCTTTAGCTTTGAAAAGACGCCCAATTGGCTTCTAAAAGATGCTCTTTTGAGGTGTTACTAACGCCCTTTTGAAAGCTAACTAAACACCTTTTCTTGCACAACTTTGTAATAGCCTGATTCATTGATGATTATAAATGCAAGAAAAATAAGCTTTTAAACTCCATTTTGAGGCATAAACAATCTTGGAGATGTAATGATTTTTCAAAATATATTCGTGCTCGATTTTCCGCTCAAAAACCTATACTGTCAATTCTATCATGAGCCCTTCTGGTCCTATGATAGAACTCTCGTAAAAGCCATCACCAGTGGTACGTGGTTCGCTGAAACACTCGTAATGGGCAGCTTTTAATTCTTCAGTCTTTGCATTCACAGCTTCCTTATTTCCAAGAGCAATAGATATATGGATGAATCCAGCTCGGAAGATATCCTTCAAAGGCTCCGTTACTTCCGAGCGTGACATAATCTCCAGTTTTGCTCCGTTATCAGGGAAGGAGAGGATATAGGTCTTTAACCCTGTACGTGGATTATGATATTGTTCATTGGATATACAGTTGAAGTACTTTATGAAAAAATGCTTTACTGCCTCAAGATCTATGCAGTATAAAGCAACGTGATCTATTCTCATAATTTATTTTATTTTGTCTTTTAAGTATCTACCAGTCAGGCTTTCTTTGCAACGAGCCACTTCTTCTGGCGTAGCTGCTATTACGAGATATCCACCCTTGTCACCACCATCAGGACCAAGGTCGATGACATGGTCAGCACACTTGATAACATCAAGGTTATGTTCAATCACCAGTATGCTGTGTCCACGATCAATGAGAGCATTGAAGGCGTGAAGCAGGCGCTGGATATCGTGGAAATGCAGACCCGTTGTAGGCTCATCGAAGATGAAGAGTGTTGATTCTTGCTGTTCCTGTCCGATGAAGTAGGCGAGTTTCACACGCTGGTTCTCACCGCCAGAGAGGGTAGAAGAACTTTGTCCGAGTTTGATATAGCCCAGTCCAACATCTTCCAAAGGTTTCAGTCGGTTGATAATTGCTTTGCGCTTGTGTTCACCGAAGAATTGAATAGCTTCTGATACGGTCATGTTCAGAACATCATTGATATTCTTTCCTTGGAACTGTACGTCGAGAATCTCACGCTTAAAACGCTGTCCATGACATTCCTCACATTCCAAAACGAGGTCTGCCATAAACTGCATTTCTACCGTGATGACACCTGCACCCTTACATTCTTCGCAGCGACCGCCCTCGGTATTGAACGAGAAGAATTGCGGTGTGAAGCCCATCTGTTTTGAAAGTTGTTGGTCTGCAAAGAGCTTTCTGATCTCATCGTATGCTTTCACGTATGTTGCTGGATTAGAGCGTGTACTCTTACCGATAGGGTTCTGATCCACAAACTCTACGTGCTTTATCTGCTTCCTGTCACCACCAAGAGATGAATATTCGCCCGGTGTGTCTGCTACCTCATCCAAATGACGCTTGAGGGCAGGGTAAAGAATACCTTTCACAAGGGAAGACTTTCCGCTACCACTGACTCCTGTCACCACAGTAAAGACGTTCAGCGGGAACTTAACGTCTATACCTTTAAGGTTATTCATGCGTGCTCCCTTCAGTTCTATCGCCATATTCCATGGGCGACGACTCATAGGTGTGTTGATAACTTCGGTTCCCGTAAGGTATTTGATGGTGTATGAATGGGGATACTGCTTCAGCAGTTGCTGTGATTTAGTATTCCCTTTTGCTTTAATATCGCCCTCTATGCGCTTGATATCAGACACTTTACCTTCAAAGACAATCTCACCTCCAAGTCGACCTGCATCTGGACCAACGTCAATTAGATAGTCGGCGGCACGCATGATTTCCTCATCATGTTCCACAACAACTACCGTATTGCCTAATGCTTGAAGTTCTTTCAGTACATGGATGAGTCGGTCGGTGTCTCGACTGTGCAAACCAATAGAAGGTTCGTCAAGTATATAGAGTGAGCCGACGAGGGAAGAACCAAGTGAGGTTGTGAGGTTGATGCGTTGACTCTCACCACCACTCAATGAGTTTGATTGGCGGTTGAGGGTGAGATAGCCCAATCCTACGTCTAAAAGGAACTGCAGACGACTTGTAATCTCGGTCATTAATCGCTTACTAACTTCCTGCTCATGCTCTGTTAGTTCCAGTTTGTCGAACCACTGTTTAAGGTTGATAATCGACATATCAACGAGGTCGGTAATAGCCATACCTCCTATCTTTACCCATGTTGCCTCCTTCTTTAACTTTGTTCCATGGCAGTCTGGGCAGACTGTTTTACCACGATAGCGACTGAGCATCACACGGTATTGAATCTTGTATTGGTTCTCTTTCAACATTTGGAAGAAAGTATCAATACATATACGATCACGAAGAGCTTTCTTTCTTTCGCTTGGGAGCCCCTTCCAAAGGCTTTCTTTTTCAGCCTTTGTCAACTCAAAATAGGGCTTGAAGATAGGGAAATTGTCTTTTGCAGCACGTCTGCAGAACTCATCTTTCCATGTTGCCATCTTCTCTCCATGCCAACATTGAACGCAGCCATCATAGACAGAAAGAGAAGAGTCTGGGATAACCAACTTCTCATCAATTCCTATAACGCGTCCAAAACCCTCACAAGTAGGACAAGCACCAAGGGGAGAATTGAATGAAAACATATTGTCATTCGGTTCCTCAAAGCGTATGCCGTCTGCTTCAAAGCGAGTTGAAAAGTCGTAGGTTAGCTTAGCTGGGAGAATCATCAGTTGCATATTGCCGTCGCCCTCATAGAAGGCTGTCTCACAAGAGTCGGTGAGTCGGGTCAGTGTATCTTTGGAATTGTCAACCGACAGACGGTCAATGACAAGATAAATGTTCTTTGCTTTATCTTCAGCCTTGTCTTTCTTTGTTTCGTCAGCAGGGTTTTGTTCAAGCCAGTCTTCTATGCGGATGAAGTCATCATCCACATAGATACGAGCATAACCTTCCTGCATTTCCATTTCAAGTTGGTTCTGTACGCTTCGTCCTTCAACGATGTGTAGAGGAGCAAGAATACAGAACTTTGTTCCTTCTGAGTATGACATCACTTTCTCTATGACGTCTTCAACAGAATGATGTTTTACCTCTTCGCCTGATACAGGGCTGAAAGTCCTACCTATACGAGCATAGAGAAGACGAAGGTATTCGTATATTTCGGTAGAAGTACCAACCGTTGAGCGTGGATTACGTGATATAACCTTCTGCTCAATGGCTATGGCAGGGGGCAACCCTTTGATGAAATCGACCTCAGGTTTAGACATTCTGCCTAAGAACTGACGGGCATAAGCGGAAAGACTTTCTACATATCTGCGTTGCCCTTCAGCATAAAGTGTGTCGAAAGCAAGTGATGATTTGCCCGAACCAGATACACCAGTAATGGCAACAAACTGGCCTTGAGGGATTTTAACGTCTATATCCTTTAGATTGTTAACCTTAGCCCCTTTTACCTCAATATATTTATTCATAATTATCAACTTTATTCTACATTTATCCTTACAGACTCTTAAAAGGAGATTTAAAGGACGAATAG
>CAMUQM010000211.1 GCA_947095945.1 uncultured Prevotella sp. | reverse complement strand
GGTATTGTTTCCTAACATCTTTTATTTTCTTATCGGCATCTTGTCTGTCTTTGTAACTTGACGTAGCCCGCTACGCCTGCGTTCCAAAACCAAACAATCTGCTCGATAATAAAACAAAATATGTTTAGGCTCTAATGAACGATTTGGGTTTGTCAATATATAAAAAATAAAAAAATCGGATTGCGTAACGGATTTTTATGTATCTTTGCGCCATAAAACTAATATTAAAATTACAAACAACGTTTAAGATGAAAATCAAACATTTATTCTTAATCGTCTTACTTTTTGTCACTGGTATGGTCTCTGCACAGCAGATGGGTCCTATCCCTGTGAATAAGAATGTAAGACAAGGTAAGCTTAGCAATGGCTTAACTTACTACATCCTTCACAATGAATGGCCAGAGCGCGTAGCCAATTTTTACATTGCGCAGCGTGTTGGTTCTATTCAAGAGAACGACAACCAGCGTGGTTTGGCTCACTTCCTTGAGCACATGGCATTCAATGGTTCAGAGCATTTTCCTGACTCAACGCTCCTTGAATTCACTCGTTCACTCGGTGTTGAGTTCGGTAGCAACTTGAATGCTTACACCAGTATCGACCAGACTGTCTATCGTATCTGTGACGTTCCAACAACTCGTCAGACAGCACTCGATTCTTGTCTGTTGATTCTTAAAGACTGGTCAAACGGCTTGACACTTGCTGACAAGGAGATTGATAAGGAACGTGGCGTTATTCATCAGGAGTGGCAGTTGCGCCGTACACCAGTGATGCGAATCTATGATGACGTGTTGCCAAAGTTCTATCCTAACTCAAAGTATGGTCATCGTATGCCAATCGGTTTAATGAGTATTGTTGATAAGTTCCCTTATCAGGACCTCCGCGACTACTATAAGAAGTGGTATCGTCCAGATAACCAGTGTATCATCGTTGTAGGTGATATCGATGTAGATCACACAGAGAACGAGATTAAGAAGCTTTGGGCTAACGCTACTGTTCCAGCAAATGCTGCACAGGTAGTAGAAGAGGCTGTGCCAGACACTAAGGATGCTATCTATGTGTTCGGTAAGGACAAGGAGATGCCTTATAGTCAGGTAGGTTTCTGCATGAAGCATGACGCTTTCCCTGATTCACAGAAGGGCGATATGTACTACTATGTAGATTCTTATGCAAAGAACATCATCACCATGATGCTCAATCAGCGACTCTCTGAGTTGGCTCAGAAGGCTGACTGTCCTTTCACTGGTGCTTATTCTTATGATGGCGATTATATGCTTTCAAAGCCAAAGGCAGCCTTCAATATGGCAGCAGATGCTAAGGAAGGCAAGGACCTCGAAGCGCTTGCAGCTATCTATCGTGAGGCACAGCGTGTTCGTCAATATGGCTTTACAGCAGGCGAATACGACCGTATGAAAGCTGAATACCTCTCTCAAATTGAGTCAGCTTACGTCAACCGCAACAAGGTGAAGAACGCTCAGTATGGCGATGAGCTTCGTGATCACTATCTTGCCAATGAGCCAATTCCAAGCAAGGAGGACGATTATCAGATTATGAAGCAGCTGATTGAGATGCCAGCATTGAACGTTGACGTTATTAATAAGTATGCACAGGAACTCATCACTGATAAGGACAGCAACTTTGTAGCTTATATCTTCGCACAGGAGAAGGCGGGTGCTACCTACCCAACAGAGGCTCAGATGGCACAGACAATCAACGCTGTACGTGCTGAAAAGATTGAACCATATGTTGACAATGTAAAGCAGGAGCCACTGCTCGACGAGAAGAAACTCCCTAAGGCTGGTAAGATTGTTGGCGAGAAGGAGAATAAGGTGCTTGGTTATAAAGAGTTGACACTCAGCAATGGTGCACGTGTCATCCTGAAGAAGACCGACTTCAAGGACAATGAAATTCAGTTCCAAGCTTCAGCTAAGGGCGGTAAGGGACTCTATGGTAAGGCTGACTTTAGCAACTTACAACTCTTTGATGCTGTCCTCGGTTACAGTGGTTTGGGTAATTTCTCACGTCAGGAATTGCAGAAGGCACTCTCTGGTAAGCAGGCTTCAATGGGATGTAGCATGTCAAGCTACTATCAGACATTAGCTGGTTCATGTGTTCCAAAGGATATTGAGACAATGATGCAGTTGCTTTACCTCAACTTTACCAATATTGCTAAGGACGAAGATTCTTATAAGGCATTGATGGCACAAATGGAGTTGGCACTGAAGAACAAGGACCTTTCACCTGAGAGCGTATTCGGCGATTCGCTCAGTTTGACTATTTATGGTCACGAAGCACGTTTCGCTCCAATGACATTGAACACATTGAAGAACGTAAGCTACGATCGTATCTTACAGATTTGGAAGGAGCGTTTTGCTAATCCGGGGCAGTTCGTTTACTACTTCGTAGGTAACTTTGATGAGGCTACACTCCGTCCATTGATTGAGAAGTACATTGCATCTCTACCAAAGGGCAAGGCTGAGAACTGGAAGGATGTTCCAAGCTATGTGAATGGTAAGGTCGTTAGTAAGTTCACAAATAAATCTGAAACACCAAAGGCGATTGCCTTCGAGATGTGGCATGCACCAATGGCTTACACCCTTGAAAACGATATTCTTACTGATGCAGCAGCTCAGGTGCTCTCTATGGTTTACCTGAAGAGTATTCGTGAAGATGCCAGTGCAGCTTACTCTGTAAGCGCAAGCGGTAAGTTACGTCGTCTTGGTAACAAGGCCGTTGCTATCGTTCAGGGCTACTGTCCGATGGATCCAGAGAAGGCTGAGCTTGCTGTTAAGCTCCTTGCTGAGGGTATGAATGACAACACTGTCAAGATGGATGTCGACAAGGTTCAGAAAGTTAAGGACTTGATGCTGAAGAATGCAGACCTTGCTGCTAAGAATAATGGCGCATGGATGAGTGTTCTCTATACTTATATTATGACAGGTGTAGACTTCCATACTAACTACAAAAAGACCATTGAGGCTATCACTCCAGCTAAGCTTGCTGCTCACTTGAAGCAAATCTTGGCAGCTGGTAACCATGCCGAGGTTGTGATGACACCAGCGAAATAATACGTATTCTGTGTATGAAAAAGGACTCTCATGGGTCCTTTTTCATACAATAAACTACCAATTGCGAATTATTTTCATGAAAGTAAATATTTTTTCTCGTGAAAATAAATATTTCTTTTCATGTAAATAAATCTTTTTCTTCATGAAAGTAATTCGCAGAAGATAAGGAGTAAGACTCCCGAAAAGACTTGAAAGGCGATATTAAGTGGCTTAACATCTTGTGTTATTGTCGCTTATATCGCCTTTCATTATTTTGTTTTTTTAGATAACATCAGTAGTCATCCATTAACTCAAATCATTGAATATCATACAAACGAGTGTTCTTGGTCTCTATTGTTTGCCATTATATACGAACAGTATTTGCTAAGCAAATTAGACAATGGTAAATCCCCTCTTTCGTATCGTTCTGCATCAAGCTTTATAACTCTATAGAATTAATAAGATGTATGTTTCTGTTTTGCGATGATTTATGGCTTATATCGTCGCAAATTATGCGACAATAATACTAAAATAGCTTTGAAATATTTATTTACTTCTCAAATAAAGCAAACTTTGCAAGGGTAACATTTGATAGTACTTTCGTCATCATTAATCTTTTAACACCAAATACTACTACTCATCATCACCCATCATTCACCACCTATCACCTATCATTCCCCCAATAATGTATAAATCTTATGTATTTATTTTGTTATCCCGCTAAGTTGCAG
>CAMUQM010000210.1 GCA_947095945.1 uncultured Prevotella sp. | reverse complement strand
GTATTGACGAGATTATACCTGTAGATGTTTATATCCCAGGTTGTCCTCCACGTCCAGAGGCTATTATCTATGGTATGATGCAGCTTCAGCGTAAGGTTAAGGTTGAGAAATTCTTTGGCGGTGTTAACCATAAGCAGACTGCTGAGGAGCGTGAGTTGGGTAAAAGTAATGCCGAACTTATCTTCAATGAGAAGTTAGGAATCAATCCTGAAGAGATTAAGGATAAGCGTGAAGCAGCTTGGAATGAAAGCAAAAATCCAACTCCAAAACTTGCACGTCCTGTAGAGAAACCAGCTGAAGCACCTGTAAAGCCAGCTGATGCTCCTGCTAAACCAGTAGAGGCAGCTCTATCATCTGAGCCTGTTGCTTCAAAAAAAGATACGATTGTCGTTAACCAGCCAGTATCAAAAGAAGATGTTGAGAAGTTGGGTAAGGAAATTGATCAGATTGATGCTGCAAGCAAGGCTGCAGACGAAACAGCTACTAACAATTAATATATAAGGTACGCGAGAATGAAATTAGAAAATAAAGAATTCGGTTTTGATAGCTTTGCCTCTGAAATGGCAAGGCTGAAGAATGAGAAGCATTTCGATTACCTTGTAACTGTTGTCGGCGAAGACTTTGGTACAGAGGAAGGTCTTGGATGTATCTATATTCTTGAGAATACTAATACGCACGAGCGTTGTTCTGTCAAGCAGCTTGCAAAGAAGGTAGGAGAAGAGTCTGTTATTCCTTCTGTCTACAATATTTGGGCTGATGCTGACTTGTTAGAGCGTGAGGTTTATGACTTTTATGGTATTAAGTTCCTTGGTCACCCTGATATGCGTCGTCTCTACCTGAGAAATGACTTTCAGGGTTATCCACTCCGTAAGGATTATGACATGGATCCTGAAAAGAACATGTATACTACTGAGGATGATGTAGAGCTTGATACAACTACAGAATGGAATCTTAATAATAATGGTGAACTTGTTGGTACACAGCGTCCGTTGTTTACTGATGATAACTTTGTCGTAAATATTGGTCCTCAGCACCCATCTACTCACGGTGTGCTTCGTTTGCAGACAGTGTTGGATGGTGAGACTGTAACCAAGATTTATCCACATTTGGGTTATATCCACCGTGGTATAGAGAAACTTTGTGAACAGTTCACATATCCTCAGACATTGGCATTGACTGACCGAATGAATTATCTGTCAGCAATGATGCATCGTCATGCACTCGTTGGCGTTATTGAGGAAGGTATGGGCATTGAGTTGTCTGATCGAATCCTCTATATCCGTACAATTATGGATGAGTTGCAGCGTATTGATAACCACCTCCTTTATACATCTTGTTGTGCACAGGACTTAGGTGCTCTCACTGCTTTCCTTTATGGTATGCGTGATCGTGAGCATGTGCTGAATGTAATGGAGGAGACAACAGGTGGTCGCCTGATTCAGAACTATTATAGAATAGGTGGTTTGCAGGCTGACATTGATCCAAACTTCGTATCAAATGTTAAGGAACTCTGCAAGTATTTGCGCCCAATGGTTCAGGAGTATCTGGATGTCTTTGGTGATAATGTAATTACCCGTCAGCGTTTCCGTAATGTTGGTGTTATGAACGAGCAGGATTGCATCAGCTATGGTGTGACAGGTCCTGCTGGTCGTGCAAGTGGTTGGAAGAATGATGTTCGTAAGAACCATCCATATGCAATGTATGACAAGGTAGACTTTGAGCAGATTACCTTGACACATGGCGATTCTATGGATCGTTATTATTGTCATATTCAGGAGATTTATCAGAGTCTTAATATCATTGAGCAGCTGATTGATAATATACCTGAGGGTGAATTCTATATTAAGCAGAAGCCAATCATCAAGGTTCCTGAGGGACAGTGGTACTTCTCTGTTGAGGGAGCAAGTGGTGAGTTTGGTGCTTATCTGGATTCACGTGGTGACAAGAGTGCATATCGTTTGAAGTTCCGCCCTATGGGTCTGACACTTGTTGGTGCTATGGATAAGATGTTGCGTGGTCAGAAGATTGCTGACTTGGTGACTACTGGCGCTGCACTTGACTTCGTTATTCCTGATATAGACCGCTAACAAGGTTATCATTAAAGTAATCAATTAAGAATTAAAATCATACTATGTTCGATTTTAGAATAGTAACAACATGGTTCGATGAGTTGCTTCGTGTCACTTGTGGCTTGAGTAACTTCTGGACCGTTCTGATTGAGTGCGTTGCGGTGGGGCTGGCAATACTTCTTGCTTATGCTTTGCTTGCAATCGTGCTTATCTTTATGGAACGTAAGGTCTGCGCCTACTTTCAGTGCCGTATTGGTCCTGTCAGAGTAGGATGGTGGGGTACCTTGCAGGTCATTGCCGACGTGTTGAAGATGTTGATTAAGGAGATTTTTGCTGTTGATAAGGCAGACAAACTGCTTTATTATCTGGCTCCTTTCTTGGTAATCATAGCATCTGTCGGTACATTCTCTTTCCTTCCTTGGAATAAGGGTGCTCATATCTTGGATTTCAATGTAGGCATCTTCCTCGTAACAGCAATTAGTTCTATTGGTGTTATTGGTGTGTTTATCGCAGGATGGGGTAGTAACAACAAGTATTCTGTCCTTTCTGCCATGCGTGGTGCTGTACAGATGATTTCATACGAGTTGTCATTAGGTATCTGTTTGATTTCAGCAGTTATCCTGACTGGTACAATGCAGATTTCAGGTATTGTTGAAGCGCAGACTGGTCCTTGGCAGTGGTTGATAGTACAGGGACATATCCCAGCCACTTTGGCTTTCCTCGTGTTCTGTGTTGCTGGTAATGCAGAAGCTAACCGTGGTCCATTCGACTTGGCAGAGGCTGAGAGTGAGTTGACAGCAGGTTACCACACTGAGTATAGTGGTATGGGATTCGGTTTCTACTATTTGGCAGAGTACCTTAACCTTTTTGTTGTAGCAGGTCTTGCTTCTACTGTATTTTTAGGCGGTTGGGCTCCTTTGAACATTGGTTTAGATGGCTTTGATGCTGTTATGAATTATATTCCAGGTCTTTTTTGGTTCCTTGGTAAGACATTCGCAGTTGTATTCTTGCTGATGTGGATTAGGTGGACATTCCCACGTCTCCGTATTGATCAGATTCTGAAATTAGAGTGGAAGTATCTTATGCCACTGTCATTGGTTATCCTTGTGTTGATGACTGTGTGTGTAGCATTTGGTTGGACAATTCACTATTAATGGTTAAAGAGAATGGAAGATAAAAAACAATCATATTTTGGTGAGGTCGGGAGTGCACTCAAGACACTTGCTACGGGTATGAAGGTGACCATGAAGGAGTACTTCACACCAAAATCTACCGAGCAATATCCTGAGAACCGAAAGACAACCCTTCACGTAGCCAAGCGTCACCGTGGCCGTTTGGTCTTTAAGCGTGACGAGGAAAAAAATCACAAATGTACTGCTTGTACAATGTGTGAGAAAGCTTGTCCTAATGGTACTATCAAGATTCTTTCAGAGATGGTTACCAATGAAGAGACAGGTAAGAAGAAGAAGCAACTTGTTGATTATGAGTATGACTTAGGCGATTGTATGTTTTGTGAGTTGTGTGTTAATGCCTGCAACTTCGATGCAATTGAGTTTACGAATGACTTCGAGAATTCTGTTTTCGACCGTTCTAAGTTAATTCTTCATCTTGATAAGGAAGTATATGAAGGCGGTTCACTGCCCGGACTTATTGAGGGTGGTGCAGACTGGAAGGTTGGAACATTCAATACTAAAAAGAAATAAAGGTTTAGAGATATGG
>CAMUQM010000209.1 GCA_947095945.1 uncultured Prevotella sp. | reverse complement strand
ACAAGGTCAAGACCACGAGTCCCGGCGATAACCTCCTCATCACTGACACCTTCTATATTCCATCCAAGGTGAGAAATACAGATAATAAGGTCGCACTTCTTTGCCTTCAACTCGTTGATAACCTTCTGTGCGCAAGCTACTGGGTCGTTATAAACAATCGGACCATAGTTCTTCTTCACTACCAAACCATCTAACTTTGGAGCAAGTCCGAAGACACCAATCTTCAATCCGTTACGTTTCAAGATAACATATGGTTTAACCAACTTCTCTAACTCTGTACCTTTGAAATCGTAGTTAGCACAAACGATTGGGAAGTTAGCCTTCTTAAAGAGACGAACCATGTTGTCCAAACCAAAGTCAAACTCATGATTACCAATCGTAACAGCATCATAATGCATCTGATTCATCAGCCCCACTTCAACATCACCCTTGAACATTGTATAATAAGGTGAGCCTTGTGAGAAGTCACCACTATCGAAAAGCAGCAAGTCAGGGTTCTTTGCACGTTCCTCTTTAAGCATCGCAATACGACGCACAAAACCACCACGATCAGCCTTCATCGTATCAGCAAGATTAGGACTGAGCGGATAAATCTGACTGTGTGTATCGTTGGTGTGAAGGATTATCAGTTGTTTATTCTGTCCAAAAGCAACAACAGCTAAAAGACAGAAAGTAATCAGTAATATATTTCTTTTCATTTTCCTAACTCATTAAATAATTATTCGACACGGATACGTCCTTCTGTGTGAGCATTAACCACCTTACCTTGAGCTGTCTGCTCCTTGAAATAGTTCATAATGATAAAACGTGTATTATTGCTGCTCTCTTGAGGTGAGACAACACTTGTTGCCGACTTAAAAGCCTCCATTTTATCATTACCTTGCGCCAAATAATCAAGCGTTGCGATACGATAGCTTGCTTTGGGGTCAATCTCCTTACCATGCAAGCGAGCAGACTTCAACTTATGATCACGAGTAAAGACAAGTTCTACACCATGACTAACAGCCTCGCCACCAGTATGCGCCATCTGTGAGAACAACTCTAAAACTTTCTCACCAGAAAGTGTCACAAAGCAGATTTTATTCTCAAAAGGTGCAATATCCAACACGTCACCAAAGGTAATCTTACCTTTAGAGAGTGCCGCACGAATGCCACCCATATTATAAACACCAAAGTCTACCTTCTCGTTATAATCACGGGCTGCCCACACCATGATGTCAGCTAAGAGATTAGAGAGGTCGCTCTCTGGGCGATGTGCCACCATGTCGTGGTCAACCTCGCCTACAACAGGTCCCATCACCGAGTCAACCTTGTGCTTATAAGGTTCCATAAACTTTACTGCCCCTGCATCAGGAGTAGCGTCATATCGATTATCAACCAGCACACGTGTACGCTGAATGCCTGCTAACTCGTAATGAGAAGCACATCCCGTCAACGCTAATAATGCTGTTAATCCAGACAGATAAACCGTTTTATTATTCATATATAATGACTTTTATAATTCTCATAAATATTTATCAGAGAGAAAATAACCCTACTTTGATTAACTTCCAACATCGCCCATCCTGTCATCTATAGATAACATCACAAGCCGATAATATTCAAAAAGATAATGCAAAAGTAAGAAAAAAAAACGAATCAAATGCTTGTCACAAGACTAAAGATATATTGTCACATGGAAAAATACGTTCAAAATAAAGCGCATAGAACTACATATACCTCATTTTAGGTATTGCACGTTCTATAGAATATAAATACTTTTGCAGACGTTTATTAACACTCATAGGATTGTATTTATATGAAGAAAGAAACAATTTATCTATCTCTCGCAATGCTTGCAATTACAAATATCCCTTGTAATGCACAATCAGAAGAGATTAAAGACTCCACATTACATCTCGAAGAAGTAACTATCAGTACCACACGTATGCCTGAAATAAAGCAAAATGCGGCTGCCACAGTTACGATTATTGACCAAAAGCAAATAGCAGAAATGAGCAAGACGGCTCCCGATATCACCCATCTCTTGGGCATGCTCACGCCTGGTATGGCTCTATCAAGTAATACTACAAGCTCGCGCGCACAATCACTTCGTGGAAGAAGTGCACTCATTTTGATTGATGGTATACCTCAATCAACTCCTTTACGTTCAACAGACCGTGATATCCGAACCATCGATATCGCTGCTATCGACCATATAGAAGTGGTAAAAGGTTCTACCGCTCTCTATGGTAATGGTGCTATCGGAGGATTGATAAACATCATAACTAAGAAGAATACCACCAGCAAGGCTGTAGCTGGAGAGACGACTCTCTCGGGTTCAACTTATAACTTCTTCCGTCACGGAAAAGGGCAAGGTTATCGCATCAACCAGCAAGTTTATGGTCGTGTGGGGCAGTTTGATTATCTCGTAAATGGGGCTTTCGGACGTACAGGTAGTGCTATTGATGGTGATGGAAAGTTCATCTCTCCACGCTACGGACTCGGTGACACCTATACAACAAACGTACTTGTTAATCTCGGTTATTCCCTATCTCCAAAGAACAGAATCGAATTGATGTATAATTACTATCGCAGTTTGCAAGATACGAAATTGATTCCTTTCGGCGGAAAGTACCTCCAAAGTCCTTCTATTGGTATAATTGGTAACAAGGACCCACAGGCAGTTGACGAGGGAACAAGATACAATCACAATGCTTACCTCAAGTTTACGTCAAAGGATATATTCAAACATACCGACTTAGAAGCATCTGTTTATGGTTCGGGAATATATACTATCTTTGACTTCCGTAAGGCTAACCCAGCACAGCCAAGATGGGAAGAAACAAGTGGACAGTCGGCTGTTAAAGACCGTAAGTTTGGTTTCCGCACCCAGTTTAACACTCGACTTATATTCTCAGAGAATGCTTTTGCACATTTAGCATACGGTTATGACTATCTCTACAACAAGACATCTCAACCATTGGTAGATGGTAGATATTGGGTACCATGGTTAACAAGTAACAATCATGCACCCTTTATCCAAGTGAAGACCACACTTTGGGAACACCTAAACCTCAAATTAGGAGGACGTTACGACTTCATTAATGTAAACGTACCAGACTACGATGTATTACGCAATAAGCTTTCTGACCCGCAGGTACATGTAAAGGGTGGTTCACTGAATTACAACAATATGTCTTTTAACGTTGGTCTTTCCTATAACAGATATCGCGCATTTCAACCCTTCGTAGCCTACTCTCAAGGCTTCTCTATCTTTGATTTAGGCCGTACACTACGTGCTGCTAAGTCCGATGTACTCTCTAAGATATCAACAGAACCAGTAAAGACAAACAACTACGAGGTGGGTGTTTACTCTGATATTAACCATTGGTTGCAGCTGAATGGATCTGTTTTCTACACCTATTCTAAGCTTGGAAGTGACCTCAAAATTGAGAATGGTTTCTGGGTAGTAAACCGTACTCCACAGAAGGTATATGGCGTTGAATTGAGTGCAGATGCGCAGATTCTCCGTAACTTAAAGGCTGGTGCTAACTTCTCATGGTTCGAAGGTAAGCTTAAATCAGCTACTGGTGATTGGGACACATACATGTCGAATATCTCCATTCCTGCCGCTAAGTTGGCAATGTATGTCAACTATGCTCCTGTCAAGAACACCTATCTCCAACTGCAATACATGCACACCGGTAAGCGTGACAGATTTACTCCTAATGCTTCAGGAGTATATAAGGAGGGTGAAGGTATCGTAAATCGTATCAACTTACTAAACCTTACTGCAGGCGTAAAGATGAAGG
>CAMUQM010000208.1 GCA_947095945.1 uncultured Prevotella sp. | reverse complement strand
GTATCGTTGGGAAAGTCTTTAAGGAAGTGGAGAGCAAGCCTACGGTTGACATGGCTTTGAAGGCTGCTCCGATATTAGCAGAGGCGCTGAAGCATAGCCCTTACAATATGCACAACCAACGTTACAAAGCGATGATTTATCGCATTATGGGCAAAAAAGATAAGGCTATCAATATTTACACCCACCTCATCAAGAACCACCGACAATCCTATCTCTTTCATGAACTATCAGAACTCATAGATGACGAGCGTTACAAGATAGCCCTTCTCTGTAAAGCTATCTCTGCACAACGAGAGGAAAAGTTTCGCCAGCGCATGCGCTTCACCCTTGCAGGCTTACTCTTTAGAAAGGACAAAGCTCGCGCTCGCTACGAATTAGATAAATGTATTGCCATGCGTAAGCAATTAGGCTATTCCATTACATGGGAGATGCAAAACCTTGCTGCAAGTTTAGAGGAGGTTACTCCCGTATCTGATGCTGAAGAAAAGAGCTTCTATAGAGAGCAAGAAGTGATAATCAAAGAGCTCGCAAGGTAGTCCTTTTGCATGTCTAACTATTTTCCTTATCTTTACAGCACATTTTGTTGAATAATTTAATCTGCCTTATGAAACATTTATATCTATCCGTCTTAATACTTTTCGTACAGTTTTAACGAAGAATCGTAGTTATTCATTAAACAAAAGCAGAGCTAAGACTGTCAACTGTCTGTGTTATTATCCTCTGACACAGAAGATTTTAATACTTCGAAATTGCGCAGGTAAGGTTTTGAAAAATCATTACATAAACTTGAGTAAAATACCTAAAATAAAGGCAAAAAATACGTGTAAAATGCAAGTTTGCAACCAACTATAAATCAATTAGTTATGAAACCATGCAAGAATAGGTGCTTTATTCGACTTCAAAAGGGCGTTAGTAAGATCTCAAAAGGGCATCTATTGCAAGTCAATTAGGCATCTTTTAGAAGCCAAAAGAGCATGTATTAGTTTTGAGACACATGAAAATAGTTTACAAAATATCAAATGATATGGGAATAAGTTCTTTGTAGAAGGCGGAAAGATATACTAATGGATAGACATCGAATTTATTGCCCTTTTCTGCATTATATCTTGTAGTTTATCTCCCTTTGTAAGACCATCTAATTTGGGATAGTCATACCATGCAAGTTTATAAGCCTTTATCCTATTTCAAATCTATGCATTTGACGGAAGAAGCATAAAAACTTATCAGGTACAATATCTTAGAAGTAGAGATTGGTTACTTATAATCCAACCTTTACCCTACTCTACTTTTCTTCAAGAAATGGCTAAAAAGGGAAAGACTGACAACAAAGAATATCAAGAAATAAATTCCACATCTAAACCGAAATACGTTCATGAACAAAATATTCTTTTCATGAAAAATATATCAAGACTTATAATATTTTCTGCACGAAGAAACTGTCTATAAAAATGAAATTATGTATCTTTGCTATCATACGTCACCATCAAAAGAAAGCATAATGGATATTGAAGAATTAAGGACTTACTGTCTATCACTATCAGAAGAGACTGAAGAGAAATTCCCGTTTCAGCAATTCAAAGCAGCAAAAGACATACTTGCTTTCTATATTTGCGGACATATCTTCTGCTACTTCAACATCAACAACTTAACGCATGTAACAGTGAAATGCTTGCCAGAAAAGGTAGCTGAACTCATAGAAGAATATGACTTCATAGACCATCCCTATAACGGTAACGCTAAATATTGGGTGGGGATTGACGCACAGCGTGCAGACCATCAAATACTTAAAAAGCTGATAAAAGACTCCTTCTGCCTTATTGTCGACAAATACAAAAAGGCAGGAAGCAAACAAAATAAAAACTAATAACACCTATTTGTGGGCTATTTCTCTGCTTTTAGTTTAATTTCAATCATAAAAAAATCATTTTTATTCAGTTATTATGTATCTTTGTCGCAGGGATAACGCTATCAAGACGGAGTTTTGGAAAAAGCTTCTGCTTTATGGAACAAAATACTTATCCTTTATGAAAGTAAACAAAAACATTATCAACAAGACAGCAAACAATGATGACAGCTATAAAATCTAAGCTAAAGACAGCTTTATGTCTATCAGTTCTCACACTCGTTCCAATCCATTCAATGGCTTAGGATACTGACGAATTTTCACCCGACGCACCCAGCGCAACGACTGGTGTAGGTATTATGCCTCTGGGGAAAATCGATTGGGAGACTGGCTTCTCACACGAACGGAACAGAAGAAACGGTGCACATGAGCGTACGTGGACTATCAACACATCTATGTTCCGCTATGGACTAAGCCGTCAGGCGGAGTTGAGACTGCAGATTGATGAATGTCTTACTCGCACACCGGAAGGAAATTACGGAGGTATTGTCAATGCGGCTATTGGCACGAAAATCAAGGTTTATGAGGGTGGAAAGGTTTTGCCAAAGGTAGCTTTCCTCAGCACGGTGCTCATCCCGGCGGCAGCAATGCACGCTACCTACCGAGCCACATTGGGTTTCAAGCCCACCTTTTGTTTGAAAATGAGTTGAGCGACAAGTTTACACTGGGTTATGAAGTGGGAAGTGATTGGAGCGGTGACACCAATAATCCTAATCTCTTCTTCGGTGCTAACCTCACCTATCAGCCTTCCGATAAATGGAGTTTCTTCGTTGAAAGTTATAATCTCTATAACACTCAACGACAGGACGAGTGGGCAAAAGCGGGACACAGTAGCCATTTTAATTATATGAGTGAGTTCGGTTTTGCTTATATGATCACGCCACGACTACAGGTGAATGCTTATAGCGACATTTCTCTCAACGAATTCTCCCGATACAACAATATTGGCTTTGGTCTGGTGTGGTTGCTGAATTAAGAAGTGAGAGGCATTTATAAAGGAACTTTTCTACCTATAATATAGGTATAATTCGATTTTATTTCTTAATTTTGTGTCGTTATAAATTAGGGGTATTTTGCCCCTATACTTTTGTAAGAAGACGATGAAATTCAAGTATGATGTACTTGTTATCGGTGGTGGACACGCAGGTTGTGAAGCTGCTACAGCAGCTGCCAACATGGGTGCAAACACTTGTTTGATAACAATGGATATGAATAAAATCGGTCAGATGAGCTGTAATCCAGCCGTCGGAGGAATTGCTAAAGGGCAGATAGTCAGAGAGATAGATGCTCTTGGAGGCTATATGGGATTAGTAACCGATGCAACGGCGATACAGTTTCGCATGCTGAACCGATCAAAGGGACCTGCCGTATGGAGTCCGCGAGCGCAGTGTGACCGTGGTAGGTTTATCTGGGAATGGCGCACAATACTCGACCATACTGACAACCTCGATATCTTTCAGGATCAAGCCGACGAATTACTGGTAGAGAATGGTAAGGTATTGGGAGTCAAAACAATATGGGGTATCGACATCTATGCACGTACAGTAATTATCACTGCTGGTACTTTCCTCAACGGACTGATGCACATCGGTAAGCGAAAGGTGGAAGGTGGACGATGCGCAGAGCCTGCTGTTCACAACTTTACGGAGAGCATTACGCGCCATGGTATTCGTGCTGAACGCATGAAGACAGGTACTCCTGTGCGTATTGACCGCCGTTCGGTTCACTTTGATGAAATGGAACCACAACCGGGAGAGACAGATTATCACCAGTTCTCTTTCTATGGTCCACACCGTCATCTGCCACAACTTCCTTGCTGGACATGTAACACAAATGAGGAAGCACACGAGGTGTTACGTCGTGGAGTGGCTGACTCTCCCCTATTCAATGGACAGATTCAGAGTACAGGTCCAC
>CAMUQM010000207.1 GCA_947095945.1 uncultured Prevotella sp. | reverse complement strand
ACGTTCAGATTCCTTTATGAAGCAGGAGAAATACCGGAAAGCCTACCATCAGATATTATCTGATAGACTACGTGTAAACGATGAGGATTTAGCTTTTATCCTTGTTGAACACAAAGACAATAAGGCTACATTGTTGTCAAGTGATGAAATAAGAAAGCGAAAGATTAGTCCTATCAGTGCTTTTTGAACAGTTGTCAAGTTCAAAGCTCCAAAGCTTACGGATGAATCAACAGATGACGAATAAGCTTATCAAGCAGAAGGGCAAGGCGAATTTTATTTGATAAAGACATAAACTATAATTTTAGATAGCGAAATAAATGCTTTTTGTAAGCTGTAAATAGAGATTTTGAACAGCTAAAAGTATTTCAATTTTAAATAAAAAAACACTTAATTCTTTTCTATTTTGGGAAACAATTAAAAGTAAATTTGTTCTCAAAATATTCCATTTTGGATAACTATTATCTCATTTTTTTTATTAACTTTGTCCATATAAAAACTGGCTAAAACGTATAAGTTACTAATAATATGATACTTATACGAAAATAAATATATCTCAATAGATAGTTAAAGTAGAATAAAAAAGAAAACTTTATAAAACAAGTAATGAATATAACAAAACGTAATGGAGAAGTAGAAGTCTATAATAACGAAAAGATTTCAATAGCCATTAAAAAGAGTTTTATCAGCACCGGGAAGGATATCTCAGACAGTGAGATAGCCGGAATGGTTAGCGAAGTAGAGCAGTTCATCACTGAGAACCCTGAACTGCGTACTGTGGAGGATATCCAGAACCGTGTGGAGAAGTGCCTTATGGCACATGGTCATTACGATGAAGCGAAGAATTATATCCTCTTCCGCTATCAGCGTAATGAACAACGACAGGCTATCAACTACATTGCGTGGTCAGCTGACGATCGTGAGTTGGCTGATGTTCTGCATAGTGTGGCACGGGAATACCGCGAACGTTCTTATAGTATGGTGACTCTTCAGGAGAAGTTTTCAAGTTTCACCAAGCCCGGTATGTCACAGAAGGATGCTATTGAAGCTCTTATCAAGGCTGCTGTAGAATTGACAACACCAGAGGCTCCAGCATGGGAGATGATTTCAGCACGTATTCTTTCTTATCGTTCTGAAAAGAAAATCACCCGTTTGGAGGAAGAATTGGGACTCAAAACCTTCTATCGTAAGGTTAAATATATGACCGAAGAAGGACTTTATGGTGATTATATTCTTCAGAACTATAGTGAAGAAGAAATCAACGAGGCTGCTACTTTCATTGACCCTGAACGCAATAAGCTCCTTAATTATTCAGGTCTTGATCTACTTCTAAAGCGTTATGTTATAAAGAATTACTCTGGTAAAGTGATTGAACGTGTACAGGAAATGTTCCTTGGTATTGCGCTTCATCTTGCTATGCCAGAGCAGAAGGATAGTCGACTTATGTGGGTACGTCGTATCTACGACTTGCTCAGTAAGCTCGAAGTAACAATGGCGACACCTACCCTTTCTAATTCTCGTAAGCCAAGTCATCAGCTTTCAAGTTGCTTTATTGACACCGTACCAGATAGTTTGGATGGTATCTATCGTAGCTTGGACAACTTCTCACAAGTGAGCAAGTTTGGCGGTGGTATGGGTATGTACTTCGGTAAGGTACGTGCTACGGGTGGCAATATTCGTGGTTTCAAGGGTGTAGCAGGTGGTGTAATCCGCTGGATGCGACTCGTTAATGACACTGCTGTTGCCGTTGATCAGTTAGGAATGCGCCAAGGTGCTGTAGCCGTTTACTTAGATGTATGGCACAAAGACCTGCCAGAGTTCTTGCAGCTTCGTACCAACAACGGTGATGATCGTATGAAGGCTCACGATATTTTCCCAGCTATCTGTTATCCTGATCTTTTCTGGAAAATGGCAGAGGAAGACATGAATCAGAACTGGTCGCTCTTCTGTCCTAACGAAATTATGCGTATCAAGGGTTATTGCCTTGAGGATTGTTATGGCGAGGAGTGGGAACGTAAGTATCTTGACTGCGTTAATGATCAGCGCCTTTCACGTCGTGTAATCAGCATTAAGGATATTGTTCGTCTTGTTCTTCGTTCTGCTGTTGAGACCGGAACACCATTTACATTCAACCGTGACACGGTGAACAGAGCTAATCCTAACGCCCATAAGGGTATGATTTACTGCTCTAATCTTTGTACGGAGATTGCTCAGAACATGGCTCCTATTGAGACTGTATCTAAGGAAGTAGAGACTAAGGATGGTGATACTGTTGTTGTTACAACTACTCGTCCGGGTGAATTTGTAGTATGTAACTTGGCAAGTTTGTCACTTGGTAGACTTCCATTGGAGGACGAAGAGAAGATGAAAGAAAAGGTTGCAACAGTTGTTCGCGCACTTGACAACGTTATCAACCTCAACTTCTATCCTGTTCCTTACGCACAACTTACCAACCAGCGTTATCGTTCAATTGGTTTGGGTATTAGTGGTTATCACCATGCTCTTGCTAAACGTCGCATCAAGTGGGAGAGTGAGGAGCATCTGCAGTTTATGGATAAGGTGTTTGAGACTATCAACCGAGCAGCTATTCTTGCCAGCTCAAACCTTGCTAAGGAAAAGGGAAGCTATCAATTCTTTGAGGGAAGTGACTGGCAAACGGGCGCTTACTTTGATAAGCGTGGTTATGATAGTGATGAATGGCAAGATGTTCGTAAGACAGTTGCGTTGCAGGGTATGCGTAATGCTTATCTTCTTGCTGTCGCTCCAACCAGCAGTACAAGTATTATTGCAGGTACAACAGCCGGCTTAGACCCAATTATGAAGCGTTTCTTCTTGGAAGAGAAGAAGGGAAGTATGCTTCCACGTGTTGCTCCTGAGCTTTCAGATGAGACTTACTGGATGTATAAGAGTGCTTATCTTATCAACCAAAAGTGGAGTGTTCGTGCTTCTGGTGTGCGTCAGCGTCATATCGATCAGGCACAGAGTATGAACCTATATATAACTAATGACTTCACAATGCGTCAGATTCTCGACCTTTACCTACTTGCTTGGAAAAAGGGTGTTAAGACTATCTATTATGTGCGTAGTAAGTCATTAGAGGTGGAAGAGTGTGAGAGCTGCTCATCATAATAATTCAGAATTCACAATTCATAATTCATAATTATGATTACCTCTCTTGCTAAATATTAGAAAAATGATAGAGTAAATATATAAGAAATAATGGACAATCAATTAAAACGTAATACCTTATTCAATCCTTCAGGCGATATCGACTTGCGCTTGAGACGGATGATTGGTGGTAACACTACTAACTTGAATGACTTCAATAATATGAAGTATTCATGGGTAAGTGACTGGTATAGACAGGCAATGAATAACTTCTGGATTCCAGAAGAAATCAATCTTTCACAGGACTTTAAGGATTATCCACGTCTTGAAAAGGCTGAACGCGTAGCTTACGACAAGATTCTGAGTTTCCTTGTTTTCCTTGATTCGCTTCAAAGCAACAACCTCCCAACGCTTAGTGAATATATCACTGCAAACGAGGTGAACCTCTGTCTGCATATTCAGGCGTTCCAAGAGTGTATCCATAGTCAGAGTTATAGCTACATGCTCGATACTATTTGTAGTCCTGAAGAGCGTAACGACATTCTCTATCAGTGGAAGACCGATGAGCATCTCTTGAACCGTAATAAGTTTATTGGTGACTGTTATAATGAGTTCCATGAGAAAAGAGATAAGTTCAGTTTGATGAAGACGCTTATTGCTAACTTCATCCTTGAAGGTATCTACTTCTACAGCGGATTTATGTTCTTCTATAATCTCAGCC
>CAMUQM010000206.1 GCA_947095945.1 uncultured Prevotella sp. | reverse complement strand
GCTTCCTTAACCTCATCTTCAGTTACAGATTGGTTGATATGGATATCACCAATCCCCCCCAAAAGAGTGACATTGATTTCATTACCACGATTCTTCTTGTCATGGTGCATGAACTCAATGAGCTTTGGATAGTCGTTACATGTAATAGGCAATTTGCCATAATACTCACGAATGAAGTTGACTGTCTGGCGCATGCGCTCAGCCGGGAAACCAGTCTTCACAGCAGATAGATAAAGCTCAGCAATCAAACCGAAAGCTACTGCATAACCATGAAGGATTGGATGGTTTTCTAATGCCCATGATTCAAAAGCATGACCGAAGGTATGTCCGAGATTCAATGCCTTTCTAATACCCTTCTCCTGTGGGTCTTCCGCTACAATACGTTCCTTTACCCTAACACTCTTACCAAGCATTGCGCTCAACTGATGTAAGTCTGGCTGCGCAAGGTCGAAGTTTATTAGCTCTGCCCACATCGCTTCATCAGCAATCAAGCCATGCTTTAACATCTCAGCATAGCCACTGCGGATATTCTCTGTGTCCAATGTCTTGAGCCATTCGGTATTTAGCAGAACAACATCAGCCTCACTAAAAACACCAATCTCATTCTTTAAACCACCGAAATTGATACCCGTCTTACCGCCCACGCTGGCATCTACCATCGCAAGGAGCGTCGTTGGAATATTAATAAAATTGATGCCACGCTTGAAAGTTGAAGCCGCAAAGCCACCAAGATCGGTCACCATACCACCACCAAGATTGATAAGCAAAGAGTGGCGCGTAGCACCTCCCTGCTGCAATGCTTCCCATACATGAGCTACCGTATCAACCGTCTTACTACTATCAGTCGTACCAATCGTAATTACTTGCGCCTGCTTCAGACAGAAGTCATCCTTGACAAGTTCCCAGCACTTATCACGTGTCGTTTCATCAACGAGTACGAAGATTTTATCTTTCTCACATTCAGAGATGGCTGTTGCCAATTCACTCTTGAACTGTTTTGATATAATAATATTCTGTCCCATAAGCTTTCTCCTTTAATATTCAATACAAAAATACGGTTTTTCCTACCACTAACAGACGAAACATAACCTATATTTCACACTCTTTAATACTGACATGCCAAATATTGCGCACATTGCTTTCCCTATGTGCAATAAATAAAATGATAAAATATAATCGAAATAAAGGAATGCTCTATCATTCATCCCGATAAACTTTAACATTGTTTTAACATTTAACGAGGCAAGTAATTCTAACTTTTGATTTTATAGAGCAGATTAGACATAAATTCAAACAACAACTTAAAAATGAAAATGATTTAGTAAATTTGCAGTATTAACTAAAAAAGGAACGAATATGAAAAAGAATTCATTACTTTATATTGTCCTCATCCTTGGAATAGCGATAGGTACATTATCCTTGCAATCTTGCTTAAACGATGACGATACAGATTACCCTACCAATATTCCCAATGCACTTGTGACAATCAAGACAAATAGTTCCACAGGACAGGTCTACTTCCAGTTAAATGATGAGACCACAATTCTTCCTACGAACATGAAGACTTCCCCTTATGGTAAAAAGGAACTGCGAGCACTTACGAACATCAAAGTTCAGGACGGAAAGACTGAAGGATACTCAAAGAGTGCATATGTAAACTGGGTTGACACCATACTTACTAAGAATATGGCACCAACTCTTGGCAAACAAAACGAAACAGTATATGGGAAAGATCCTGTAGAAATAGTCAAGGACTGGACAACTGTTGTAGAGGACGGATACTTGACTTTACGCTTCAGAACTTACTTCGGTAATGGGAAAAAACATGTGGTGAATCTTGTCAAAGGAGACAATCCATATGAAGTTGTACTCCATCATAATGCTTCTGGCGACACAAAGGGTTTGATTCGTGACGGACTTGTAGCATTCAGACTTAGTGATCTTCCTGACACACAAGAGAAAACAGTGGACCTGACATTGAAGTGGCAATCATTCTCAGGTGTAAAAACAGTCAAATTCAAATATAAAAGCCGTAAATAGTACAGAGGAAAATCCACTGCTTGTCAATGGGATTATTTGGGAATAATAGAGAACAGTATATTATAAGCCTTTTTGAAAAAGGTGATGCGCTCGCCATGGATAAACTCTATGGCGAGTATGCTGATTATTTAGCAAAAGTGTGTTCGAGGTATATTGGAAACCAAGAAGATAGACATGATGTTTTACAAGAGGCTTTCATCAGAATATTCACTAAGATACATACTTTTGAATATCGAGGGAAGGGGTCATTAAAGGCTTGGCTCACAAAGATTGTAATCAACGAATCTCTTCACTTTCTCAGGGACAATGACCCAGCTATTTTTATAGACAAGGCGACTGACATACCTGATTGTAGTACTGAGGACCCTGATATTGACAGTATGTCGATAACACAAATAACAGAAACCATACTTAAACTACCGCCAGGCTACAGAGCTGTCTTCAACCTATATGTGATAGAAGGAAAAAGTCATAAGGAGATAGCAGAAATACTCAACATCAAACCAGATACATCTGCATCACAATTCCACAAGGCAAGGAATATGCTTGCAAAGATGCTGAAAGAGCAAAACAAACTGAATTAAAAGTATGAAAGAAGATTGGCTTGACACATTGCGTACACGCATTCAGAACGAATGTGATGTAAAGGCACCAGATGGTCTTCTCAATGATATCAAACAGGAGATGAACCGTCGTGGAGTTACCCCGATGCGCTCTGCTCGGCAGAAGGCAAGCGTAGTGCCTTTGTGGACCTATCGTGCAGCCTCTGCTGCAGCTATAATAGGTATCGGGATTTTTCTAAGCCACTTGCTTCTTGACCACACATCTCTTCCGAAGCAGTGCGCAACAATTATAAACAATAAGATAAAGAATGTTCAGCCTTCCCAAATTACAAGTATAACTCAAGAGAACTATGTGACAAACTCCGTAAAACTGGCTGTTGCTACTCATCAAAGTATACAGAATCCACTTGTTGACAACAACTTGTCTGGCAATACAGTCTACAATAAAGAAGAAGAAAAAGAAACGACTACAGATAATAATAATGTCACAGAAACTCAAGAAACAACCAATAATACAAGACAAGACAAGATAGAAAATGTTGATAAACAACAGACTACAAAACCACAGTCGTGGGGGAATTCGGAAAGAATCTACGCAACAAATGCGAAGAAGAATGACCCATCTTCTCGCTTCTGCATAGGTACTTCCTATAATTATGGTACAGGAACTTCCCATAATTCTGACAAGATTCTATTGCCAGTAGCAAACCCTTATGGTGACTATGACCCAGAATTCTCTGGAAGAAACATACAAGACAGCCCAATAGGTACAAAAGATGGGAGAACGAGGACTAAACACCACCAACCAATAAAGTTAGGTGTTTCCATAAGGTATAATATCAACAATCGGTGGAGCCTACAGACAGGTCTTAATTACAGCCGACTTACTTCCGACTTCTCTTATGAAAAGAGAGGAACAGAATATGCCGTAGAACAAAAACTGCAATACGTCGGCATACCTGTAAATGTAAGTTACGGTTTCATTAAGACCAAAAGGTTCAATGTTTATGCGACTGCAGGTGCTGAAGTTGAGAAACTCGTGAAAGGTGAAGCCAACTTATCTGCTGAAGCCATGTCACAAATTACTCCGACACATACAACTATTAAAGAAAGTAGACCAGTATTCTCAACCGCTCTTTCCATTGGAGGAGAACTCAGAATTAGCAAAGATGTTAGTGCATATATTGAGCCCGGAATAAGCCATCACTTCAATAATGGGAGCAA
>CAMUQM010000205.1 GCA_947095945.1 uncultured Prevotella sp. | reverse complement strand
ACACGCATCTTATAGTACTGCCCATGCTGTAAAGCATCATGTGGAAGTGTTAGTTCCCAGTTACCTGTCCCCTTTATTTTATGACATTGATATGCTTCCTGCTCATTCCAACCATTGAAATCACCAATGAGAAAAATATCTGTTGCATTAGGAGCCCATTCACGGAACACCCATCCGTCAGCCGTCTGATGCAAACCATAGTAGTTATGTCCGTTTGCAAAATCCGAAAGTGTCATTTTACCGTTTTGCGTCAACTGATTCATCTTCCAAAGAGCATGCTCGTGACGTCCACGAATTGCATCCTCATAAGGAGCCAAATAGGCATCATTCTTTACGAGTCCTATATGCGATGGCTCCTTCACTTTTGTCGTTCTGACAGAAGTCTTCTTAACTGGAGCCTTCTTTGTTGTGGTCTTCTTTATTACCATGGTAGAAAAGCTTTATGTTATTGTTATATTTTGTAAAGGCTAATTAGTATAGCGTTTTCCTCTTTCATAATAACCGCTTGCAGTTACTTTGCCGTTCTTATCACGCTCAATAAACTTTCCATCACGTAGGTCATCACGATAGTTACCTTCAAAACGTACACCATCAGCAGACTCTTCAACGGCTGTTCCATTTCGTTTGCCATTGTGGTAGCTGCCACGAAACTTACTGCCATCAGCATAGTGAATGATGATTAGTCCTTCTAACAGACCATTTCTGAACTGTCCTTCATACACATCCTTATTCTTCTTAGTAAGTTTTCCCTGTCCGTTTTGCATATCTTTCTCCCAGTATCCTACATAGATATCGCCATTATTCCATGACATTGTGCCATAGCCTGACTTAAGTCCTTTAAGGAAATGACCAGAATATTGGTCGCCATTCTTATAACGGAAGATTCCTTGCCCAGTGCGTTCACCATCTAAATATTCACCTTCATAGCTTTCGCCATCTTTGAACTTGTAGATGCCTTTACCATTCTGCAGATCATTCTTCCACTCACCATTATACTCATCACCATCGGCATAAATATAGATTCCTCTTCCTTCCTTGAGGTTATTCACCCAGTTTCCAGTAAACGATGAGCGGTCTGGCCATTTGAAGCTTCCATGTCCATTCTTCATATCATTCTTCCATGAGCCTTCATAAAACGCACCATTGGCAAAGATATACTTTCCTTCGCCACTACGTTTATCATGGTCCCAGTTGCCAATATATTTATCACCATTATAATAATACATTGTGCCCTGCCCCTGCTGGTAATCCTTATACCATAAACCATCATAACGATTACCATTGGCAAAGTAGTAAACACCTTGTCCATGCTGCTGATCTTGAAACCATTGACCTACATACTTTTCACCATCTGCAAACTTATAAGTACCTTCTCCATGACGTAAACCTTTAATAAACTCTCCTTCATAGACATTGCCTTTCTTATAAGTTGCTTTTCCCTTACCATTAGGCTTACCACGGAACATCTGTCCATGATAAATCCCTCCATCCTTAGTTGTACAAGAACCTATCTCTATATTTTGTGCAAAGAGATATGAAGGAATAAAAAGTAATAATATGATGATATACTTATGCTTCACGTTTATCGTTTTTAGTTTATTATGATTAAAATAACCTATATGCAAAGATACCGATTTCAAGTGAAAACAACAAATTTATAAAACATTTTTAAGCCATGTTCTTAAAATTACATTTGTAAATATTTACTTTTAGACAGAAGAAACGGAAACTATGGAAAAAACAAAGGGATAATTGAGTAGAGAAAACAATTAACAAAATCCAAACGAAAGAACAGAATTCTATTTTTATAATTTAAAAATCAAAATACATCACTAAAAAAAAAGATGCTGAATTATATTCTATGTCGTTGCATAAACATGTTCAATATCAAACATCTATATACTTTGCCTTATATAACGCTTTTACAACAATAAATAGCAACTACTTTGACAATATTTTACTAAGCAAAGGATATTCAGCACCAATGGTGTTAACCATCCGCACAACATGTGCTAAGCCTCCGCACAACATGTGTTCATCATCAGCACACTGAACAAAGATAAACAAATTGACTCTATGTTACCATTACTGCATATAGTAAGACACTAAATATATATCCTTACCGGTAAACTTTATAAAGACAACACATTAGACATACATAGACTAAATATTTGAATAAAACAGCCAAAGAAAGAATTACTAAAAAATTAAAGGGCACAGCAAATTAGTTGCTGTGCCCTTTAATATCCACATTTCTGTGAAATATTTGTGCTTGACTTTTGGTTCGCGCCTCACGGCGTTCCCCAATCATCTTGCATCATTGTTATCCTTTAATCAATCTACTTATTACCTTAACTAAACCTATTAAACTTTAACCTGAACAATCTCTTTTGTTCTACCTTAAAATAATAACTAAAAACCTAAATCTATTACTACTAACCTAAACAATCTATATTTGTCTTTTGACGATGCAAAGGTACGACTGTTTGCGTACACAGCCAAACATTTTCACAATTATTTTCATCGAATACAACGTTTATTGACATACATCAAGGACGAGACTAAACAAAATGTCAGAAGAAAGGTCGTGCAAGTAGGAATATAATAGCTAATAAATATCATAAGATAAAGGCAGTATTTCCATAGGATTAGAACGAAAAAAAAATGTTGGAACACATAAACTATGCGTTCCAACATTTATAATATATCCTTATCGAAAAAGATTTCTTTTGTGCTATTCCTTATTATATAAGGTACTGACTTGAGATACTTTCATTATTCAATACACGCTTGATAGTCTCAGCAAACATATCTGCTACAGAAATTTGCTTTACCTTTGAACAACGAGCTGTATATGGAATAGAGTCTGTGAAGACCATCTCCTCCAATGCAGAAGCCTCAACACGCTCAGTAGCTGGGCCACTCATCACACAGTGAGAAGCAATTGCACGTACGCTCATAGCACCAGCTTCCTTCATAACGTCAGCCGCCTTAGTAATTGTACCAGCTGTATCAACCATGTCATCAATGATGATAACATTTTTATCTTTCACATCACCAATAATCTGAATGGTGTCAACAACATTGGCACGTGCACGAGTCTTGTTACAGAGAACCAATGGGCAACCGAGATACTTAGCGTAAGTATTAGCACGCTTAGAACCACCAACATCAGGACTCGCAATAACAACATCCTTCAAGTGAAGGCTCTGAACGTAAGGCAGAAGAACACCGCTGGCATAGAGATGATCAACAGGAACATTGAAGAAACCCTGAATCTGGTCAGCATGCAAGTCCATTGTCATCAAACGGTCAATACCAGCTACACTCAACAAGTCAGCCACTAACTTTGCGCCAATGCTAACACGTGGTTTGTCCTTACGATCCTGACGCGCCCAACCAAAGTAAGGCATAACAGCAATAATCTGACGAGCAGAAGCACGCTTAGCAGCATCAATCATCAGGAGAAGCTCCATAAGGTTGTCAGAACTTGGGAAAGTGCTCTGTACAAGGAAGACATCCTTACCACGAATACTCTGCTCATAGGAAACGACAAATTCGCCATCAGAGAATCGGGTCATCACCAAGTTGCCAAGCGGACAGCCAAGGCTGGCGCAGATTTTCTCAGCAAGGTATCTCGTCTGTGTACCAGAGAATACCAAAAAAGAGTTATTTTCACTCATTTCTTTTAGTTGTTTATATTGATAACGTATAAATCTCTTATAAGTCTCTGCACTACTAACAGAGGGCACGCAATTTACGGAAGTAATTGATGATTGAACTAAAGTTCTGTTCACTATGGATACAGAACTTATCCCAAAGGTCGTT
>CAMUQM010000204.1 GCA_947095945.1 uncultured Prevotella sp. | reverse complement strand
TATTATCTGTTATATTGGTTACTCCTCTGTAGTTGTTCCATTGTCCTCCCAATGCACCATATCATAAGGGTAATACGGATTATCCTTAAGATTAGAATCGTCTATGTTCATTATCTTGGCTACGGCAGCAACTTCCCATGCCCAATAGCCACGGTAACAGTTCTTCTTCAGATGATTGTTATACCAAGGTGCGTCCTTATTCAGATTATACCATTTCTCAATGTAATCTTTAAGAGCTTTCTTTGCTTCTTGCGCATCTGATATCTGTGTTAACTTGAAAAGTCCTTTGTACAATTTAGGGAAAGCAAGCTTATCTGCATGCGTTTGCTTCTCATCTTCTTTCAATCGAGAGTTCAGCAGAAACCAAAGTAACAGGTCAGGTGTCCAGACTGGTGGTTTTGCTTGCTTATCCATTTGTTTTACATAATCAATCAATTGTTTGAAGTTTTCATCGGGAATATTTAATAGTAGCCCCAATGACACATAATTCAGTATGTCTGCATAAATCGGATTTCTTTTATTAAATGCTTGTAAGAAATAACCCATAGATTTCATATAAATATGTCGCAGTTCACCAATTTTGGCATCCATAGAATACTTAGATTGAAAAATTAAGATATAACTATAGCTAATGGAACGGTACATATACAAATTTATATCTTGTGCTGTATCAATTTTAGCTATAGTTTTTTTCATTATACCCAAATCTTCTTCTAAAATTTTTTCAAAATCCTTTCTAGTCTTTAATTTGTCTCTGATAGGTTTATCTTGTTCCTGCTTAGAACGGTTAAAGAAGAAATCAAATAATCCCATAATTTCTTATTCTTTCAAATGATTAAAAAATACTATCAACTAATGCTGACCCTCCCATGCTACCTAAGATTCCACCAGCTATTCCACCAACAACTCCTCCAATCAGTGTTCCAACACCGGGGCAGATTGCTGTACCAATAATTGCTCCTAACTCTGCACCAGCCCAGCCACCAGCTGCTCCACCTATAGCAGAACCTGTTGCTTGTTGGGTCTTATCTCCAAACTCCCCCTCTTCATTATAAGCAGAATAAATGCTATAGGCATCTATAGCAATTCCTACAACAATAGCACCTTTACCCACAACCTTACCAGTAGTCTTAAGAACTGGCATATCATCTATGGATTGTGATGCTTTCCATAAGAAGTCGTTAGCTTTGGTAGCAGCCTTGCTGTTCGGGATGCCTGCTTTTGAGCTTAGATTCTCTATTCCTTTTACAAACTTACTGTTTGCCGTTTTCGAACGTACAGAATTTATGAACCCACCAGCTTTACTGGGAGGGTTCTCAATGGTTTCTGAAAGAATTTTCCTTCCACGCTTATAGACATATCCATCATCATCTACAGGAATGGAACGCATGTCACGATTCGTATGATTTACTTGAGTAACAGAACGTTGTAACTTGCCCTCATTATTGGCAGTTGTTATGGCTGCTGTATGACTATCCTTTACGGTTCCATTTCTAATATGATTCTCTACCCAACCTTGACTTAATTCTCTTCCAGAACTCGCTCCCGTATCCAAACTAGGGCTACGCATCGTATTGTAGGCTTTCGCATCTGTGACAAGATATTCTCCATTCTTTGTATATACTCCGTCTATGCCGCTTTTGAGAGAATTCGTTGACTGAATATCTATAATAGGGTGACTCGTACGAATATTACTCCAACCTTGTGAAGAATAAAGCCTATTGTCGAGCATTTCACCATAATTAGCTTTCATTGCATCATTGACTAAAAATATCTTCTCGTGGGCAACATCATACAATATCCTATTCTGTACAAAGCCAATACTCTTGTTATAGTCAAGCCATTGCAGAGGTGCAGCCAGACCTAAGCCACTTAGCATCCCAGTGGAGGGGACAGTAAAGTCTGCTTTTATCTTTCCTCCTTCCTTACATATAAGAGAGGCATCTTCAAAGACCAGTTTATAACCATTCACCTTTATTCCTTCTGCACATTTATCCCAGTATAGCGGATTGAACCTGCAGGGTTTGTGAGTCAAGGCACAGATTCCAAAGGGGAAGATGTTTTCATTCGGAACCATATCGGCTTCCGACACAAAGTTTTCTCCATAAAGACGAGAATTATTGCTGTGAGTGACTTTTATCTGTGTAGGGAACTCTCCCTTATCACAAATAAGCGTACAGTTGTCGGGAATATACTTCTTTGTCATAGCTTTTCCTTTATGCGTTCTCCAATGTCTCTGCCATATCTTCGGCTTCCTTTAGCTTTTCCAGACCTGTTTTGCTAATCTGAACGAGTTTATGTCCTGTCAGAACAATATACCAATTTGAAACAGAAGTATTCAGAAACAACTCTGCTCCTGAAAGTGTACCATTTTTAATGAAGGTATAGCTTTCCTCAAAATCTACTGTAAGTGAGGCATCTATATTGTAGACCTTTGTAAGGTTCTTCAACATTCTCGCAAATCCTCTCCTGTCAAACCCTTTATTATCAAGAATGGCTGTGTTATTTATTTTCCAAACAGTACTCTCATCGTCTTGTCGGGAAAGGATAGAACTTTTCACATCTAAAGGAAGAGAGACCTCACCAAAATAGTTCTTTAATATTATCTTACTATTTTCTGTTTCCTCATATTCCTTACGATACCATGGTTGAAAGAAAAAACGCCAAAAACCATAGCCTTCAAAGAGTGAGTTGATAAACTTCTCCTTGTCCTTCAATAGAAGGGATGTGCCGTCAACCAGCAGCTTAATATCCTGTGGATAGTTCTTTAAAATATCTGCTCGTTTAATTTCCCACTTATCTTTAATAAAGTCATAATTGGATATGTCCTTTACATTCCCGTCATAACCCACGACTATGTTTATATCGGAATAGATGTCACAAAGTTCATTATTGAAGTAATGCACAAGACTAGTTCCCTTTACATCGTGTCGATGCGAGCAGAACCTGACAAGGAGAGTATCTTCCCTAACATCTCGAAGTTCAACTTCAACAAGACGGTCCAGAACATATTCTGTAATATTATTCCCCATTATGATTCTATTGGCTGTAGTGATGAAAAAAAACGCACTCTGACCAATTTTCGGCAAAGGTAATACTTTCATAATATGATGCCTATGATTGATTAATCTCTACATCGGTTGCTGTAACGTAGGTACAATCCCCACCACCAATATTAGTATTGGTAGAACCCTTGAAAGAAGCTTCTGAAGATGTACTTTCAATTGTTACAGAACCTGTTGTTGCCGTTGTTTTTACATCACCACTTCCTGCATTTGTAACAATTCCGTCCGCAGAGATAGTAATCGTATTTTCTCCAACTTTGATTGTAATTTTATTCTTACCTTCAAGCACAATATCTCCATTGGCATCCATATTTAAACAACTGGCTCCCTTTCCAACATTAGCAGAATAATTTGCGCCAGCATTAACTGAGGAATTAGAACCTGCGTTTATCGTATGGTTTTGACCAGCATTCAATGTACTGTTCTTTCTTGCCTCAAAGGAAGAACAGCCGCCACCATCAAAGTTCATGCTTACACCGCCCTTATCATGCAATGTTACACTACCCTTTGAATCATCAAGTTTCAAGGAACTGCCACTTCGTGTGGTGAGACTCTTGCAGTTGTTGCCCTGACCACCGCCACCGCCAGTGGTTCCGTTAAACAGGCTACCCAAAACGTATGGTCTTGCTGGGTCACCATGGCGGAAGCCGAGGAGGACTTGATCGCCTACCTCTGGGATAAACACAAAACCACGGTTGCTCTTTACGTCACTACTGCTACCACCATCTGGTGTCATCACACGCACCCAGCCTGTCTGCATACCATCTGTCTGCCAGT
>CAMUQM010000203.1 GCA_947095945.1 uncultured Prevotella sp. | reverse complement strand
AGTTAAAGCAAATCGTGCCATACCATTCTTTAATTTCTTATCAGCCTTCACAAGGGCTGTATAGCGAACGCCTTTACTGGGAGCAATACTCTCAATGTGGATAGAAGGGCTGACATAAATATGAGCATTACCAGTTGTTTCCAACACCGATGGCTGCACATCACTGATAGCCTTGTCACCACGATTCATCACCTCAAAGATAATCTTACCTACCTCATTACGTGATAATACGCCATCTTGGTTGTCATCAACAAAACGAGCATTAACGATCTCGATGTTTGGAGTATATTGGTAATTACCAGCCAATTTATCAACACTTGACTCAGCTGGAGCCTTTGTGTTTGGCTGTGCAGCGCTGTAACTACCAGTATAATCACTGCTTTGGAAATCATAAATACGGTCGTCGCCAGAGTTAGTCTTATCAAAGCCACTGCTATCTACCCCATCATACTGCGCATAACCGTCCGTCTGATTATAATAGTCGTATCCTGTCTGGTTTCTCCTCTCCCGTTCCTTACGATGTTGCACCTTCTCATAGTGGTCGTGTATATCGTCTTTCACACGCCTATCAGCCTTTGCACCAGTAGAAGCACCAATAATGGCACCACCAGCCATACCGACAATCGTACCTATATCTGAACCTCTCGCTCCACCTGCAATGCCTCCAATAGCACTTCCAAGAATGCTTCCTAACGAGCCACCAGTTACAGCACCTGACCCTGTATAGGTATCGCAACTACTCAGCACCACAGCGGCAGAGAGGGAAAGTATTAAAGACTTCTTCATAACTTTCAAATTCTTAACGTTGGCAAAATTAGCTACATATTTTCACACTCACAAAGATATTTCCCTACTCAACGAGGGGAAAACCCTAAAATACCTAAACGTATCTTCTACTACTCTGATTTCCAGAAGTAAAAAGCAATAAAATTTATTATTCCTCTATCGGAAGATACAACATCAAATGATCAAATGCTATATAACGTTTATCAGCCCAAGTGATAATACCAATAGCATCATTCAACGTACAGTTTCTTAACTCTTCATGCTCAGAAACAGAGACTTTATACGACTTTCCATTCTCATCTTTCACAGAGATAAAATCTGGTGTTATCGCTTCCAAACCAAGATAGAAAGTATAGGAATAAGCTTCAAAATCATTTATCACCTCCATTCCCTTTTCTGTTGGAGGCATCCAATCATCTTTTGCACGTATCAATCGCATCGGACGAAACCACGACACATCCATCATAAACGACTCAAAAGCTATCTTCGTTGGTTTATCTCCCCCAAAGAAGACAAAGTGCGGATAGGTTATATCCTCTTTTGACAACTTGTCATTATTCAACCATTGCATAATAGAACGAGGATGTTGCACACAAGCATAATCATCTTCATTACTATAAAAACTGATTGTAAACTCTTGCTGATGCAGTTTACCATTCTCTCCCTCCTTCTGAAAATAATGAGTGAAAAGATATCCTGACATTATCTCTTCCACGCGCCAATAATCTGGGCGGTGCTCACTATGCTGCTCACTCAACCAATAACCACCAAGATCAGGATACAACTGGTCCCACTGACCACGTCGTCCAGTCTCTGTAATCTGCTCTGCACTTGCAAGAATTGACAGATTGCAAAGTACATCAGCCGTAAACTTAACCAATCTAATACGTGTCAGTTTCTCTTCCGAGTCTTTTAAAGCCTTATGAAAGAGTGTCATCCTTGGCGTTTGTACAAAAAGAATATTACGATGACATACGCGCAGAAAGAAGTTATAAACCTGCTCGTATGTCCCCTTCATCTGCTTCGCATCCCCTTGTCGAGTATCAAAAGACGAGGGCAATACGCCAAGCAACATCAACAACAAAACCGCAAGGCAATAAGTATCTTCTTCCTGCAAACGTAGAAGAAGTTCCCTCATCTTCGCATCTTGCTTATCTGTTATCTCATCATTAAAAACACAAACATTGACAATTTGCTCACAACATTCTATCCTCACACCCTCTTCTTCATCCTCATGCAAAGGCTTATACCTCTCCATAAGCTTTGCTGCTTGTGCATAAGCATCTAACAATCCATTAAGAATAATGCCCGTTTCGTCATACCATTCACGCTCCAACTCGTAAAACACGGCTCTGCGTAAAAAAGCATCTTTCCCTCCAACACGACCAAAGGAATTGTTTCCACTACCCGACTTTCCGACATGCCTCCACAACTCTTCACCTGTATTATATAGTAGTCTGAGTCGATACACAGCATTCAGCTTCTCCTTCATCGCCTCGTCATCAACATCAGCCTTAGACATTATTGCCTGAGCTTCATCCCGCTTATCTACCAACTTAACAGTCTTATCGTCTCTATTCATATTTTTCATCCTTTACGCTATCATCTTATCTGACAGTAATAAACTATCTGACAGATCTCTACCTTTTCATCTTCAACAGTTTTTACAGCTACCAAGTTCAATCCTTAAAGAATGTCCCAACAAGACAATTCATACATATCCAAACTTCCTTTCTTCATATATTACTAATTGCAGCAATAAAGCTACTCTGCCGCAAAAATACAAATTAAATCCTTTGTGCCTCTCACAAATAAGCATTTATTTTGCAAACAGAAACAAAACAGTTAAAGAAAAATGAACAAAAAACAAACATTACTCGTAAGCAAATATATCTTGACAGACAAAAGCTATCAATCAATTAAAACGTATTCTCAATGTTGCAAAACAACTCCTAACAACTAATAGTACCCTAACTCCACAACATCTTGCGACGTGCTAAGCCTCCGCACCATTGGTGCTAACCAACAGCACTACTCGTGCTAACCAACAGCACCACGTGTGATGAGCAACAAGACATCAGCAATAGAAGCAAAGAATAACGCTTTAAGGTCATTATATCAGAATAAAATATTAATACTTTAAAATCACATCACTTATGATTAGAGGTCATATCACTTTCACATGCGACAACTGCAACAACACCTTTCGCGCATTTGACATTGAGTACAATGCAACAATATTCTCTGTCCCAATGCCTTGCCCAAAGTGTAACAGCCGACACACTTATATCCCAAGTCTAAGTATATTCGGCTTTTACCCTTTCGGCAACGACCGTGACATATATAAAAAGATTTGGGAAGAAATAGACAAAAATAAACTTAACGAAGTCTAACAAGTATGTCTCGTTCTGTTGAATACAGGACAGATTTCCATACTCTTCAAATGATTCAACCTATATCAAGCAAGATTATAACTCCACTCTCTTCGAAGATGGCATTTTTGTTTTTCTTTACTTTATTTCGATATTATTTTGTTATGTCTAACAATTTCCTTATATTTGTGCCATATTTGGCGGATGACCTACAAATCACTCGCCATTCATTGCACAAAACTTGCAAACGAGGTTATTCGACCCGGTTAAATCTGGAAAATTCAACTAAGGAGTCGTCACTAATCGAGTTTAGGCAGGTTCTGTGCCCCTATCCTATATGGGGGCATGGACTGTCTTTACTTTATTTTGACTCCAAGGTGTTTTCCAGAACCGAACCGGATAAATAAAGATAAAGCGGGCCGTGTCCCCTTTCTTCTTTTATCCTCGTCTAATACAAACATAACTAAAAACAATATTATTATGGCACTATTCAAAATTACCGTGAAGATGTCAAAGCACTGCGATGGCATGGTTATAGAACCAGGCATGAGCATCCAGTATGCTGCATTCTTCTCAAACGTTCTTTCAAACGACAAAGAACGGGTCAGTCCTAAAACCCAGTTGCAAGCCTACTCTCTTAAGCGCATAATTTCATAAGTATTTATTACCTTTGCATCATGAAGAGTCACCAATTATTAC
>CAMUQM010000202.1 GCA_947095945.1 uncultured Prevotella sp. | reverse complement strand
TCTTCGTGAAATACGCTATCGACCAGAACTGGATAAACGAGACTGCACGTACATTGATGGGCTACGCTGTTGGTGCTGGCATGCTGGTACTGGCAGAACGATTGCACAAACGTTACTACACTTTCAGTTCACTGCTGGCAGGTGGCGCATTCGGTATATTCTATCTGATTACAGCCATCGCCTTCCATTACTATGACTTATTCTCGCATACAACGGCATTCGTTATTCTATGCGCCACAACTATCTTCATGACGACCGTTTCCATCCTATATGACAGGGTTGAATTGGCTGTCACAGCACTCGTTGGTGGCTTTATAGCACCATTCATTATTAGCACAGACTCAAGTAGCATCATTACCCTACAGGTTTATATCAGTGTTCTAAATATTGGTATGTTCTGCCTTGCGATGTACAAGAAATGGGGAATATTGCCAATTGTATCCTTCTGTTTCACCTATTTAATATTATGGGGAACAAGGGCACTAACATTCTTTATAGACAACGAAACAACGGCAACCGACCTAACTCTCTTGGCGTTTGCAACACTGTTCTACATTATCTTCCTATTGCCTGTAATCTTTATCCTGCGTACAAAGTGTAACGAAAACATTAGACTTGGACTATTAGCTATCATCACTGCCAATAGTTTCATGTATCTGATGTATGGTAATTTCCTATTGCAATATTACGAAGACTCATCTGATACAACAGCTTACTTAGCATTCTTCATTGCTGGTATTAATCTAGCAATACACCTTTATTTGCGATTCCGTGTCGAAGGACAGGACACATTGCGCAATCTTATGTTAGGACTTGCGGTCACATTCGCATCTATGGGTATTCCAATTCTGTTCAGCACAGCCAACGTTCTTATGGCATGGGCTGCTGAGGGAGTACTACTCTTATGGCTCTTAACCAAGGAGAAAAACAGAATCTATGAAATCGGCTCAGCCATACTACTCTTCCTAACGCTTGGCACATTGGCTTATTACAGAGTTTCAGACGTTTTCACCATTGATGCCGGTGACACTTTGTTCTTCAATGGAAACTTCTTTGTTACAGCATTTGTAAGTGTTGCCTACTTTGCAACAGCTGTCATTCTACAGTATAACAAGGATTTCTTCAGTGACACGAAGCGTCTTATCGCCTACTCTCCTTGTAACGCTATTGCCTACGGTTTAGGCTTTAGTATTCTGTTCCTTGCATTCAGAGATGATTTCCATACCCATCTTGACTATCCAATATCAGAATATGCTTCTCTGCTTACTGCGAATATAATGCTGTTAGTAGGTGCATTCATCTTGCGCAAGCGTTTTGCAATAAGCGAATATAAACTTGCATACGAGATTAGTATCTATATTGTTGGAATCCTATTTGCTGCTGCTGTATGGAGTTCTGTTGAACAAGAAGGACTCTTACTGAGATGGTTAATCGGACTTGTAACTATTATCTACATGGTATATTGTATGCGTGCGCAACTCCTTATCGCATCAAACAAGCGAAGCTTACATACCGAGTTTTCTATCATTGCAACAATGATGTGGCTCACACTAACACGTCTGTTACTGATAAGTTTCAACGAAGTTAACTTCAGCACTGCCTTCTCGCTGTCGTTAGGAATTGCAGCCTTCATCTTGATGTGTATCGGTATGCGCTACCACAGTAAGGAGGTTCGTATTGTCAGTCTGGCTGAATTTGGATTTATCATTGCTAAACTCGTTCTTAATGACGTATGGGCAATGTCTGCACTCGGCAAGATTATTGTCTTCATTAGTCTTGGTGCAGCCCTCCTTGTACTTTCCTTCCTCTATCAGAAACTCAAAGATGTACTCTTCAACGAGGAAGAACAAAAAGAGGAACAGGAGCAAGAACAAGAACTGGAGTAAGCCTCAACATAAAGCATTAATATAACATCAAGCACCCTCATCGGCTAAGATAAAACGAATCTTGGACCGATGAGGGTGCTTCTTTATTGCTGTATTAAGTTCCCTTACAAGTTATATCAGGATAAAAACATCTCTTAATAGTTCAAGCCAAACATCCAAAGGGGTATGATATTACTTGTACCTATCTCTATATCATCCTTCACCACATAACCTATTTCAGCATCAAGTATCTGTTTTTGTCTTTTATTCTTCCCTCCAACTTCAAAGGTTATCCCATTAATTTCAAAGTCTGAAATACGAGATACTATAACATCGTTATGCACACTCAACTGATTATAGAAGAAAGTTTCCCTTACATTTCCAATATTAGCTTCACCACCTGCTAAGATGTAAGCCAAATTTGTATTATCGAGGTAAACCTTATCCACCTTTCCTAATCCTCTTATTCCTCCAGTAGCATCTCTCAACTGACGAATTATACCAGCCTTCTCCATATACAAGAAGTAATTGGGAAGAACATTCCGACTCACACCCACTACCGTTGCCAAAGAGTCCATCACAGGCTTAAAAGGTACACTTTGAGAGATTATAGCAAGCAATTTCTTTAACTTTCGACTTGTTGAAAGTGTCATATTTGCAAACTGAGGTATATCAACTTCCATCGTAAGATTGACACTTTGATTCAACAGCATCGCAAACTCAACATCATCTCCAAATGGATAATATCCATGATGTAGATACTCTCTAAACAAAGGTAGAGGCTGCGGCATTCCTTCTGGAAGTTCCACACGATGTTGAAGAATATCCTCCAAACTATATACGGGAACCACAATACCCTTAAACATCTCCAGATATTCTCTGAAAGAAAGCCCTTGCAGATGATAAACAGGAGCACGTCTACTAAGATCAGCTTCTCCTTGTATTATATCAAGAACTGATGAACCAGTAAAAGCAACCTTCAGATCAACATGTGTATCGTAAATTTGCTTAAGTTCTTTAGCCCAACCATTATACTTATGTATCTCGTCTATAAAAATATACTCTCCTCCTTCTCGACTGAACTCATCAGCTAACTCAATCAACAAATGAGATGAAAAATAGATATAATCAGCTGATACATAAAGCATTTTCTGCGCTGCCTGATGCTCCTTTATATATTGTAAAAACATCGTTGTCTTACCGACACCACGCGGACCAACAAGTCCTAACATCTGCCTTCCCCAGTCTATACGATTATATAAATAACGATGAAAAGTGGTAGAGGTGTGCTCTATCCTTTCCTTCATAAATTGTATTAAACTAATATCCATAGCTCTTCTTTTTGCTACAAAGATACAAAAAATGCACTAACCATAGTGCAAAATTACTAATAAATTGCACTGTTGACAGTGCGTTTTATATTATAAATTGCACTACTTACAGTGCGTTTTATCACAAATTATGCACTATCCGTAGTGCAATCTCGATTATACATACCATTAAGAAATGCTTATAAATAGGACTATATAGTGAATCTTTTCCCACATATTAGTTAGCTATTAACCTCTTATTATCTTTATTATAATAGCCTTTAAACACCATTCTTCCCATCTTCAATCCATGTGCGAGTACTCCGCACATGTCGTGTTGATGGTTCGCACCAATGGTGTTGGGGCTCCGCACCATTGGTGCGGAGTGCTAAACACATTACAATAACTTATCAAAATGAGTTCAACTTATTGATAGAAACGAGTTATACAACTAAAAACAAACTAACCAATATGCGGTTAAAACAGTTTCACACACAAAAGGATACTATTTCAGCAGCAGATAGTAATAACCCACAAAGTAGTTCTTTTACAAGTTTAAAGACTTTAAAAAATACTGGTAGCGCATGTTAAAAAAACAAAAAAACAAGTCACTAACGTAGTTCTTCATCAAAAAAAACGACTAATAGAATAACATTAGTCTTTTTTATTTACCTTTGTAATAAG
>CAMUQM010000201.1 GCA_947095945.1 uncultured Prevotella sp. | reverse complement strand
GCCATATAACGCATAGAACGAATGAAACGAGCACGACGCTCACCCAACTGTGCCTCAAGCGAAGCCAGCTGACCTTTCAGAATACCGATATTTGTATCTAAGCCCTTGATGTCTGTGGCGATTGTATCTATCGTTCTCTGGTGCTGACCGATTTCAGTATCAAGGCGAACTATCTTCTGCAGACGGTCGTCAACATCCTTTTGCTTTACTTTAATTTCCTCTTCGTGCTCCGAAATCTCTTGTTGCAGCTTCTGATTCTGCTGTTGCAAGCCCTTGATTTCCTCTGTCGTCACGTATGCAGGACCCTTTGCTCCTTTCTTAGCAACATAGGCATTGCGTGCAGCAGCCTTACCACGTACAACTTGCTGAGCCTTCTGCTGAGCCTGTTGCCCCTTGACAAGTTGCTGCTGTTGTACCTTACCCTGCTGTTGTTTGCCTTTGACCAGACTTTGAGGTTGCACCTTTTCACCCCTCTGTTTCTGACCTTTTACGTTAGTTACAGGTACTGCTGTTTGTTTGTTATTTACCGCATTTACAACTTTTCTACCCTTTCTCTTTACAGAAGTTCTGGTTTCAACAGGTTGAACAACAGCCGTTTTATGCTGTTTTCTATGCTTTCGTGAACGCTGAGCAGAAACAGTCAGCATACACATGATAGATAATATGATTAATAAAGAAAGACGTTTCATTTAAAAGTTCATTAGTTTGCCGAGTATGTCCTCTACGCTTACTTTTGTGTACTTATCAGATGGTGTGGTAATAACTTCCCAATCACTGGCATCGCTAAAACTCTCAAGATCGAAGTTTGCCTTAAGTGTCTTTGCTGCCTTTTGACCAACTTTCGGAGTATTGATAATCAAAGCCTGACTTGCTGGGAACAGCTTTGAGCCAAACGCCTTGAAGTTATCGTAAGTCCATGAGAGCTTTGAAGAGCCATGAATGTTGCTGTTATAAGTAACAGTCGTTAGGACAATCTGATTATTCTTAGCATTGACAGACCAGTTATAATCCATCTTTCCGTCTTTAAGACTTATCATGGTAGAACCTTCTGTCTGCACCTTGCTTTCATCAACAGTAAACTGTGAGAGGTCTGCCTCACTCACCTTTTGCTGGCGAGGAATAAATACTTGATTCCAGAAAAGCGACTGTAGCGAATAGAAATTGATGCCGTTATCACGCAGAAAACCAACCTCATCGTAGCTTGCCTTTACATACTGCTTGTGGATGCGGTCGATGAAGAGAACATAATCCTTTGCAAACTCGATGCGCCCAACCTCACTACGAAGAATTGGAATCAGCAACTGCAAGCGAATAACCTCATCCTTACGCATACGCAAAATACCCGGCACGGTAATATCCTTACGGCCGTCATTGAGCGTAAAAGTAAGATTTGAAACAAGGTTCTTCTGATAAAGTGCATTGTCGCTAACACGCTGCATGACAACAAGACTTTCCATCTTGTTATCCTTTGCTACAGGTGTAGTCTGCTGCGCAGCCTTAGTATCTTGTACAGGTTTCTGCTGCACTACGGCTTTCTTTGTACCACATGATGCCAACAGAAGGGCGGTCATGCTTACAAGTAATATCTTTGTTTTCTTCATTCTGCTATGTACTTCTTTAATTGTATCTTCTTCCTCAGTATCGCACTCTCGTTACCACCTTTGAGAGCTTGCTGCCAGAAGTCAAGAGCTTTCTCTATATCGCCTGTCTGTGCATAGATATCACCAGCGTGTTCCTTGACAACATTGCTGAGTGTTGAGTCATTACGGATAGCCTGCTCTATGTATATCTTAGCCTCCTCGTACCGCTTCTGCTGGAAAAGAATCCATGCGTAAGTGTCAAGATAAGTACTATTATTAGGCTCTGCTTTAATAGTCTTATAGCTCATCTGCTCTGCCTTCGGAAGATTCTTATTCTCAACGCTAAGGTAATAAGCATAATTGTTCAGCGCTGCTACATTGTCTGCTTTCCACTGCAAACAACTATCATACGCCTGAAAAGCCTCATCATTGCGCCCCTTTTCATGAAGGATATCACCCATGATAGCGTAGAAATCTGACACAATACTGGGATTACTATCAGGCTTTATCTGCCCTACTCCCTTTCGGAAGGTTTCTAATGCGGCATCACTGTCGTGCTTTTGGAACTGCGCCATACCTTGGAAGTAATAGAATGCCATCTCATCAGGATTGTATTCTATGGCTGGGCGGCAGATAGCGATGACCTTATCGTAGTCTTCTGTTTCCCAAATATTCTGTATCAGAGCCACTCTTGCACGCGAGTTATCCGGTTCTGCCTCAATGGCCTGCTCATAAATGCGATTGATTTCAGCCTTTGGTTGCTTACGAAGTGCCATATATGCGGCTTTAAGCATGTAAATATCAGCATTTACTTGTGGACCAGATAATGCCACAGAGAAGAGTCTCATTACCTCAGCACTATCAGGATTATTGTCTTTCTGGCTGCTTGTAATAACCTGACGGAGCAGTTCTAACTTCGTTGTTTGCTCTGTCTTTGAAGACTGCAGTAGCTCTTGTAGAATTGTTTTTACGGTTGCCTTGTCTCCGATTTCGTTATAATAATCCATCATGGAGAGTTTAGCAAGCGAGTTGTTTGGGTCTTCTTTCAGTACATCACGGTACTTCTGAAGGGCTTCTTTCTTCTTACCATTCTGCAAAAGCCAGTTTCCAAACATCACACGATAGTTGAGATCAAGCGGATGACTGTCAACGAGTGCCTTCAACTCATCGTACTCCTTGCGCTTTTCTCCCATCTGCTCGTAGAGCTGCATCTTACTAAGTGAGATTTGTTCGTTGGTTCCTTCCAATGTTTCCAAGCGTTCCAAGCACTTAATCATCATCTTATATTCATTCTGAGAGCCATAGAGTTGATAAAGAAGTTGCAACACATCAGAGCGCGTTTTATTGGATTCATAAAGCCTTTCAAAGGCATTAATGGCATTAGGATAGTCTTTCTGTGTCACATAAAGCTTTCCTAATTTCTCCTGATAAACCGAGTTGTCAGGATCAAGACTTGCCGCCTTCTCAAAGTATTCGCGTGCCAGTGCATCCTTCTTCATATCCACATAAAAGGCAGCCAACTGATAATAAACCTCTGGAGCCTGTGGGTTAAGATCGTGCGCATGGCGCAGAAGGTCAAAAGCAGCCGTAAGATTGCCCATATCCTGCTGTCGAATGGCTTCAAGGAAGAAGTAATTATAGCTTTGAAGGCTATCCTTTCGGTCAGCATGTATGCCCAAAGAACCACCCAACAAAGCAAGAGCAAGGAGGGTATGACGCATCTTTGTGACTTTCAATATAACGTTATTGAACATTTATCGTTTCTTTCTTTGTCTTTACTTCACGCCCGTATGGCCGTATCCACCTTCACCGCGTTCAGTCTCATCGAGTACTTCTACCTCAACAAACTCAGCCTGCTCATGGCGTGCAATGACCATCTGAGCAATGCGTTCTCCATCGTTAATGATGAAAGGCTCATTCGAGAAGTTAATAAGCAGTACCATAATTTCACCACGATAGTCGGCATCAATCGTACCGGGAGAGTTGAGAACGGTCAGTCCGTGCTTCAAAGCAAGACCGCTACGAGGGCGCACCTGTGCCTCAAAACCTACTGGAAGTGCGATATGAAGACCAGTAGGAATGAGTCTTCTTTCCATTGGTTGCAGTACGATTGGTACATCGATATTAGCGCGGAGGTCCATCCCCGCACTCTGTGAAGTTGCATAAGCAGGAAGCTGCTGATGCCCTTTATTAATTACTTTTATCTGTGTCATTGCCATATAATAAGGTACAAAATTAAGCATTTAAAGCCACATTCATACATTTTATGAAGTAAAAAA
>CAMUQM010000200.1 GCA_947095945.1 uncultured Prevotella sp. | reverse complement strand
TCGTACTCGTGCTCGATAAGCCCGTTGTCTAACTCGGCTCTGTAGGTGAAATCGAAGAGATGTCTTAGTCCATCATAGGTAATGTTCATACCCATCTCCTCAAACAGCCGTCGGCGTACAGCCTCTCGAGGTTCTTCGTTTACGAAAGGGTGGGTGCAACAGGCATTGGTCCAGAGCCCCCCTGCGTGATATTTGCCTAGAGCCCTTCGGTGCAGAAGCCACCGCCCCTCGGGGTCGAAGACGAGTACCGATACAGCCCGGTGCATAATCCCTCTGCGGTGTGCCTCAATCTTCTCCATCTCTCCAATGGGGTTATTGTCTGCATCGACCAACAGGACGATGTTTTCTTTGGGGTGCATAGGCTATAGTCGATTAAATTTGTTTTTGAGTACTGCCGTCAGCAAGATGAGCATCTTTTGGACATCTCCTACTCGTACCCGTTTCGAAATCAAACTGGGGGCGGGTGTCTCTTGGATAATGTGTAGCAACTGCCGATAGTAGCGATAGGCTACGTAGACCGGAAGGCGAGATTCTCGAGGGAGCTGTCGGATCCCCTCGTAGGCCTCGCAGAAGTCTTGGTGGATCTCTCGGATAAGGCTATCCTTGGCTTCTTCATCGAAGCTCTCCAGGGCGATCCCAGGGAAGTATAGCCTACCGAGCAGCATATAGTCCTCTCGGAGGTCCCTCAAGAAATTAACCTTTTGGAATGCCGACCCAAGCCGCATGGCAGGCTGTTTGAGTCGCTCGAATAGGGACTCGTCTGCTCGACAGAACACCTTCAGACACATCAGACCCACGACATCGGCAGAGCCGTAGATATAGCTGGCGATCTCTTCCTCTGTCTCGTAGGACTTTTTCTCGAGGTCACGCCTCATACTCGCCAAGAAGGAGCGTATGTATTCGTCTGGAATGTTGTACTGTTTGACCGTCCACTGGAAGGAGTATAGGATCGGATTGGTGCTGATGCCCATTCGGTAGGCCTCGTCATAGTCTCGCTCAAAGTCTCTTAGGAGCTTCTCCCGATCGTGTTCGTGAAACGAGTCAACGATCTCATCGGCAATACGAACGAAGCCGTAGATGCTGTGAATCGCATCACGCATATCCGCAGGGAACATATCTGTAGCCGCATAGAACGAGGTGCTGTACTCTTGGGTGATCGTCTTGCTTGTTTTGAACGAGCAGTATCGGTATAGCTTGTATCTCTCACTAGTATTGGACATACTCTACTATATTTATGTATTGTTTGTTGTATACCGTTCAATTTCTAGGCTCGTTAGTGGACTCACCTAAATATTGCTTACATAAGCAAAGATATGAAATTTTATTAGAACTACGTGAGTTTGGAATAAAAAAAACATTAAAAACCGTTAATTAAAAGGTGGCTTTATACGTTTGATTTGGAAAACAACAAATTACAAAAAGTTTTTAGTTTGGTTCAAAAATAGTCTACCTACAAGTAATATAGTTATTTTAGGGATTGTGGTATCACTCCTTTGCTAGTGTCCTTAAAAGTATGGAATTCATCTTTCTTTTCTGTGTTCTTCCACTGCTTTTTATGGTTCTTCCGTTAAACGCATAGACACTTTTCGTATAGCTTTAATGGAAGACCCCAAGATATAAATTAAATAAATAGACAACCAAAACTGTTTTGACTGTCTATTTTATTCATCCTCCGACACTGAGAACCGTTTTATTTTAACACATCGAGAATTTATAGACAAGATGTTGAAAAATCATTACATAAATTCGTGTAAAACACCTAAAATAAAGCAGGGAAACACGAATAAAAGGTGAGATTGCAACTAACAGTAAATCAATTAGTTATAAAGTTATGCAAGAAAAGGTGCTTAATTAGACTTCAAAAGGGCGTTAGTAAGACCTCAAAAGAGCATCTATTGCAAGGCAATCAAGCATCTTTTCAAAGCCAAAAGAGCATGTGTCGGTTTTGAACTGCACGAAAATTGTTTACAAACATCGGTTGGTATAGGAATAAGTTGGTTGTAGAAGATGGAAAGACATGGTAATAGGTAGAAATAGTATTTATTTGCCTTTTCTACATTTTATCTTGTAACTTGTCCCCTTGTACGACCATCTTATTTTGGATAGTTATACCGTGTAAGTATAAAATCTTTATTCTATTTTTAATCTATGCATTTAATGGGTGAACCTTAATTAGGCTTTATTTAAGCATCTTTTAGAAGCCAATTGTGCGTTTATTCAAAGCTAATTCTGCATCGATAGAATATTAAGATATGAAAAATATCTCATAAATAACAAATTAAAAAGAGTCTTCAACTTAAATCTTTCTTATAGAAAGGAGATTGTAAATTGAGCTTTACTGTTTATTTATTTTTCTATACTAAGGAGTAGTTATTATTACCCTCTCGTTAGGAGAAGGGGTTAAGCTTATTTCCTCACATAGTTTACGAATGCGTAAGCAGGATTGTTTTCAGTTGCAGGACGTTCCTCACGTGACTCTACAGTCCATGTACCATCATTATATTCTGGGAAGAAAACATCAGCTTGTGGAGGAGTAGCAGCTATCTCTGTAAGGTAGAGGTGGTCTGCTATCGTAAGGGCATCTTTGTAAAGACTTGCCCCACCAATAATAAAAGCTTGTTCATCCTGACCAATATGTTTAAGAGCTTCTTCAAGTGAAGAATAAACATCACAACCGGGGAAGTCTGTTTCCGTTCTACTAAGTACGATGTTTCTCCGATTAGGTAGAGCACCCTTTGGGAGCGAATGGAATGTTTTACGTCCCATAATAACGGTGTGTCCCGTTGTTAGTTGTTTAAAACGCTTTAGGTCTTCACTAATAAAATAGACCATATCATTTTGATAGCCAATGGCGCGATTGGCTGCTACAGCTGCAATAATATTTATTTCCATAATTGTGTTTAAGAACCTCCCCCAACCCCTCCAAAGGAGGGGAGTGCCTATTAGGCTATCAGGTTGGTGAAGGATATAAAGTTCTTGGCTACTATAATTGACTTTAAAGCTAAGAGATAAACTACCTCCTATTTGCACTCCCCTCCTTTTGGAGGGGTTGGGGGAGGCTTTTTACACCGCAACAACTCCGGGAATATGTGGCAACGGATCGTAGTCTGTCAGTTCAAAGTCTTCAAACTTAAAGTCGAAGATATCCTTAACATCTGGATTAATCTTCATCTTTGGCAATGGACGTGGCTCACGAGTAAGCTGGAGTTTAGCTTGTTCAAGGTGATTTAGGTAGAGATGAGTGTCACCAGTTGTATGGATGAATTCACCAGCTTCAAGTCCTGTTACCTGTGCTATCATCTGAAGAAGAAGAGCGTACGATGCGATGTTAAAAGGTACACCAAGGAAGCTATCAGCCGAACGCTGATAGAGTTGGAGTGATAATCTACCATCAGCAACATAGAATTGGAAGAGACAGTGACAAGGTGGAAGAGCCATGTCTTCCACTTCTGCTGGGTTCCATGCGGTAACCAACATACGACGTGAATCAGGATTATGCTTGATCATATCCACGACATTCTTAATCTGATCAATAGTACCTCCATTATAATCAGGCCATGAACGCCACTGATGACCATAGACAGGACCCAGTTCACCATTCTCATCAGCCCACTCATTCCATATTCTTACACCATGTTCCTGCAAGTAGCGCACATTCGTGTCGCCACGTAAGAACCATAGTAATTCATAAATAATACTCTTCAAATGAAGTTTCTTGGTGGTCAACAGTGGAAAACCATCGCGCAAATCAAAGCGCATCTGATGACCAAAAATGGATAAAGTTCCCGTTCCTGTTCTGTCACCTTTCTGTGTTCCTTCTGTAAGGATGCGGTTGAGGAGGTTTAAATATTGTTGCATAATTGT
>CAMUQM010000199.1 GCA_947095945.1 uncultured Prevotella sp. | reverse complement strand
GTCATGTTATTGATAAAGTCATTCTTTATCTCACTGTAACGTTTCTGTCGGAAGATAGTTACAATCGTGAAGATAAAGGTAACCAACAACACGAAAGTGAAGATGATGGATGGAATCATAAACCGTACACTGGAGAAGATGTAGTTGTTCATCTGTGGAAAATGAACCTTTACAACGCCCATTCTATTTACAGGATCGTTACGGAACAACACCTGAGAATAAGTATTCTCCTCACCGTCACTCACATAATCAGGACATTTATAAACCTCTCTACCATCTTGTGTCGTCACCGTGAAATGATAAGGAATATTGATTCCATTGTTCATCATTTCCGCCTTTAAGTCCTGATCCAACAGCTTAAAGTTAATTCTATTTCGCAACGGCTTATCTGAAGCAGAATAAAGGATATTGTATATCACCTCCTCCAACATTGCCTTCTGATAGACGTAACGATTGCGAACAATCTCCTGCATGTTGCGCTTTGTAGCAGACAGTGTACTACTATCATTGCGCAGAATCATAGCTTTTGGTGTCAAAGATGGCTTTGCTTGAAGCAGTTTTGCCTCAAATGAAGTATATGGCTCCCCCTGTTCGTCTGTGACAGGAGCTTGATGAGCGGAAGTAGATGTATCTTTATCTGTATTCTGCTCTTCGCCTTGTGAGCGTTCCTTCTTATTTATATCATCCTCCAAATAACGAAGAGTCTCATTCAACTCCATATTGCGAGATGCTTGATAGAGGGCACGGTTGACGGATTCGTCAAACTGTTCCTTCTTCATCTCAGCCATCTCTTCAATGTAGTTGAGCTGGAGCAGAAGCAAACCAAGGAACGAAAGTCCCATGATTATGGCTATTGTCCAAATTGTTTTCTTCTTCATTACTCTCTACTTTATATCCATACTGCTCATAGAAGAAATCCACTTACAGCACCATATATTTATTTATCGAATGCAAAGATAGGATTTCCTTAAATAATTAACATATAAAAGTTAAGAAAATGCTCTTAATTGATTTTAGTTAACTAAATACTACTTATTAAATTAATAATTATCAAGTATAATCTTCGATATACTGTTTTAACCACTCCAAAAAGATATACAAGGAAGCAAAAGAGCTAATAAAACATTCATTTAGTTTCACAAAACAAAAGTAAGTAAGTCTTTCTATAAATCAACAAAAAGCATTAGCTGAAAACAAAACGTTTATTCTTTATACAAAAACACCTAAGAAAAATATTATTTTATTATCTTTGTAGACTCATTAAACCTATTGCCTACAAACAAAAATAAATTAATATGCTATCCAGTAAACATCTCTCACATAAGTTAATCATTCATATAATACAATATTATAATGAGAATAATAACCAAACTTCTCATATTTTACCGATGTGTTGATGCCCAACACAAGTGGTGATGGTGGTAAACACCAATCGTGTTGAGTGCTTAGTATACTATAAAAATAGATATAAATATAACAAACCTCATGACAATTCAAAGATTACAAGCAAGACCTTTCACATCACACATCATCTTAGTTATAACTCTATTGTTGCTGAACCCATCTAATCTTATGGCTCAACAGACCGTAACCTTTAAAATCCAGCAACAAACAAAGGAACCTATTGATGCTGCAACAATTATCATTTCTGATCAGAAAACAGGAAAAGTAATTGCCAATGGACTTACCGAGACGGACGGAAAGTTTAACTATACCCTTATGAATGGCAGCTATCAACTATACTGCGGAGCTATCGGATGCCGTGATACTACTATTCTTTTCTCCATTCCGAATAATAATTCCATTTACAACATCTATTTATATCCTGACGGTACAGAGCTGAAAGACGTTCTTGTCACAGCCCGCAAACAACGCTCACTCATTAAAATGGAAAGTGGGAAGATAAGCATTTCTGTTGCAGAATCCTATCTTGCTAACCTTGGCAACTCTTTAGATGTTCTGCGCCACACCCCAAGTGTAAGGCTTGATAATAAAGGAAATCTATCGCTTTCTGCCCTTGGCAATGCCGCCGTTTACGTGAACGGAAAACGCATACGACTTCAAGGTGAAACGCTTACAGCCTATCTGCGTACTATTCCATCTTCTAACATTGCAAGCATAACTACTTCAACCAACCCTGATGCAAGTTATGATTCAGAAGGAGCAAGTGGTATTATTGACATAAAACTAAAAGACAACAACGAACGAGGACTTTACATTTCGACCTCTCATGGTATGTCTTTTTGGAATCACATACGCCAAAGTTCTGATTTTAGTATGACTTATAACAAACAGACATGGCAGCTGGGCATTAACTATAGCCATAACATTGGACACTATGACATGGAATATGGTACTGATAGAATGCAAGAAGGAGACCGAAACATCTCAGAGACCGATGATACAGACAAGCGTAACACTTACGCAGGAGGACTGGCTTTTGTATTTCAACCTAACAAGAAACACAAACTTATGCTAAATGCATCAGTTGATGCCTTAACAGGTCCCGGAGTGACAGCAACAACTACTTGGACATATAAAGGTAGAGACACGCTTCATGAAATACTTAAAGCAAGGAATGATTATACCAAGCAAGAGAACACAAAATATACGACAGGCATAGGCTATCAGTTCAATATTACAGAACAGCAGACCATCACTGCAAATACAGATTGGATTCACGTTGATGTTGTGAGTAATAACAATCAGCCCAATGCGTTTTACTCTCCAAATGGAACATTACTAAGGGAAGATGACTATCCAGCTAAATCCAAGAAGAAAATAAACATCATCTCATCTGCTATCGACTATAAACTGAAGAATAGTCATGACGGAGAACTACTAACAGGTATTAAAGCTGCTAAGGTAGAAAGCAACAACCGCTTTGGATTCTATGCAAAAGGTGTGCTTGACAACACAAGGTCTAACAGGTTTACCTACCAAGAGTCAAACCTTGAAGGCTATATACAATATGCCCAGAAATGGAAATATGTACAGGCAACTGCTGGTATGCGGATTGAATATATGCAGACTATCGGGACTTTAGAATCCTATTTGGACGGAAAACTGATGGAGGAGAATAAGAACAATCACACAAGACTCTTTCCTAATCTTTCGATCAGTTATTATCTTAACAACAAAGCAAAGCTCACACTTGCCTACAGTAAACGACAAGACAAAGCAAGATACGAAGACCTTAACCCCATTGAATATCTGTTAGATGAACTAACCTATTGGAAAGGGAATCCATTTATTCAGCCACAAATAAATCATAGGGTATCTTTAGATTACACAAAGAATAATCTTAGTGTAACGCTCTCATATAATCAGCTAAACAACTATTTTACGCAGCTTCCCGATACATACAAGAAAGACTGCATAGTCATGACAACCAAGAATATTGGTAAACAGAAGCAGCTGGCACTTGACCTTATCTATAACAAACGCCTCACCTCGTGGTGGGATGTCAGTGCAAACATCGGTGCTTACTACTTTATCAACCATCTTGATTATGAATCTTATAGAGAAGATTATCGTCGTCCCTCATGTAATCTTTCACTTTCAAACGACATACAGCTACCTGCAAAAGTTCGTATGGAACTGTCTGCAAGATACGCAAGTAAACGACAAGGAAGAAGTTATGAGGTTCTCAAACCAACTGGAGGTATAGATTTTGGGCTGAGTAAACGATTACTCCGAGACAGACTCTCCCTATCTTTAATGATTACCGACCTACTCCACACTGAGCGTTGGGATAGCTATGGACGTAAGGGAGCATTAGATTTAGACATTTGGGGGCACTGTGAAAGCCGCCAAGTTATCTTCCGTGTACATTACAATTTCGGAAGTAGAAAGTTTGAAACAAATAAGAACAAAGTAAAAGA
>CAMUQM010000198.1 GCA_947095945.1 uncultured Prevotella sp. | reverse complement strand
GCTCATCATTGGTATTCTTGTCTTCGGACTCTTAGTAGAATTGGGCAGCCTGCGCGTTGCCTTCAAAGAGATAAAGGAATTGAACAAGGACAACCTATCGCTTTATCGCTTCCTGCGGGAGAGCCGCCACAGCGAAATCCTTATCATCTTCGCAGAAGACAGTTGTGCTGTCATTGGTCTGCTGATAGCCTTAGGCGGTACGCTTCTCACCCATTTCACGGGCAATCCTTTCTATGATGCCCTTTCAGGTGTACTGATTGGTGTACTTCTCTGTGCTGCAGCACTCTTCTTGGCACGTGAGTTCTATAGTTTGCTTATTGGTGAGAGTGTTACACAAAAGGACCTATCACGTATTAAGGAGGTGTTCAACAGAACAGAAGTCGACCGCCTCATCAACATCAAGACTATCCACCTCGGTCCTAATGACATTCTTGTCACTGCAAAGGTTGACGTCAAAAGCGAATACGAAGCGCAAGCACCTCAGTTGGTTAACAACATCGAAAAAAATATGCGTGCCGCTTTCCCTGAATACAAGATTTACATCTATATTGAGACGGATAAGTATAAGGAGGATTATTAAAGTCCTTTCCCTTCCACCCCACTCAGGAACAAATAGCAAGGTGATAACGGTCAGCACCATTGGTGCTCACCATCAGCACCATCTGTGCTGGTCCCCAACACTGCGAAAGAAAAAGGATAGAAAAGAGTTTGACGAGCATAATAATAAATGCAGCCAACAAAGCACTTTTCTGCGATTAAACCATTTTATCCTATATCAACAATAAAAACAGGGATGCTCTGGTCGAGCATCCCTATTTTTATATACTTATTTCCCCTTTAAGACTTACTTAAAAGTATGCTTACCTTCTTGCGCAGCAGGCTTCACAATAATCTCACGCTGCTTAGCGTTTGTCATAACTTTCATGGCTACAGCAGTTATATCTTGTGCAGTGAGAGTCTTGAAGATTGGTGCAGAAGCTGCATTGTCATTTGGAGACAACTCATTACCAGTCTCAGCATAGATGTTCAACAACGCCATCCACACTGATGGGTCATTGTTAGCCTGAGAGGCTGCACTTGTCTGCTCCTCATCAACTGCAAGTGGTACCATCACAGCCTTGAACTCATCAGCAGTGAAATGGCCAGCTTTTACATCATCAAGAATACTATAAACAAGGCTAACAGCTTTGTCTGCATTCTCTTTTGCTGTAGAGAGGTGGATGTTAAGACTCTCACCTGCTACCGGCTGTGAAATATAGTTACTCTGTACACCTACGGTATAAGTAAGATGCTCTTTCTCACGCAATACATCAAAATAACGACGCTCCAAGAGTCCACGCATCACTTCCAAAGCAGCTTGCTCGCGCTCAGAAAGATTCTGCTTATTAGCAAAGGAAATCTCAATCTCAGCCATACCACCTTCAGTTTCTGTCTCGAAAGTACGCTTAATGACTGGCGTAGATGAAGAGAAGTCCATTGGCTGGATAGCTGTCTTCACAGGCTTACCTTCACCTTTGAGAGAACCAATATAGCGAAGAACCAACTCTTTTGCCTTTGCTTCTGGAATGTCACCAATAAGACAATAGGTGAAACGTGAGGCATCACCAAGATGGGCTTGGAACTGCTCCTGCAACTTATCAAACTGAACTGACTTAAAGAAAGCCTCATCCTGACGTGGATTCATTGCACTAACTGGATAGAGCAACTGTTGGATTGAATCCTGTACGGCCGCCATACCTGTTGTTGCACGATTCTCATAAACGTAGAGGTTACGCTGAATGTACTTATCAAAGGCAGACTTTGAGAAGTTCTGACGTGACAGAATCAAATACAGATAGCTGAAGAAATCGTCAGCCTTGTCAACAGGTGCATTACCACCGATACCATCACTGTAGTCTTCCAATGAGAGGGAGAGATTAATATTCTTACCCTGCAACCACTGTGCTAACTGATTTCGGTTATAATTATATACACCTGACTGCATCAAGAGCGAACGCATTGCAGTGTAGTTAGCAATATCCTGTGCTGGAACAATAGACTTACCACCTTCTGCGGAACCAGCAAAGAGGAACTTACCACTCAGCTCTGGAACATTATGATAAAGAACTTTTGCACCATTAGAGAGTGTCCACTCCTTTGCCTGCAAAGTCTTCAACTGCTTCTCTGTGACAATCTTACCACCAGTTAGAGGGAAGTCAATTAACTGACTGATAGTCTTCATACCATCTGCACGAGCCATATCGCTGAATGAACTCTTACTCTTCAAGGCTGCCATAAGGTCATTCTCAGTGATATTCATCTCACCCTGTGATTTAGAATAGGTAACAAAAGCGAGGTTGTTGTCATTAAGCAATGACTTCATCCAAGCATTCATATCCTCTACCTCCAACTCAACTAAGGTTTCAAGGTTACGGTTAATCTGCCCACGGAAATCCTGTACAGGAATATCATAAAGGAAGTTCTGACGGAAAAGCATCAAAGCATTGTCTGGCGTACCTAATCCTTGTGACTCCAATACATCCTTCATTCCATTATACATCTTCTCTTTCTCTGCATTGAACTCAGCTGCCGTAAAGCCCTGATCGCGCAAGTTATCACGCACAGCTAACAACTGCTGAAGTGCCTTCTGCTCATTACCCTTATATGGAACCATATCCCACGCCATCTGGTAATAGTTTCGTACCAAAGGAGATAGACTCACCTCAGCAGCAATATAACTCTCCTTATCAGCATTCTTCAACATCACAAAACGCTTTGGGGCTAATGTATTGAAGAACTTAGTAAAGATAAACTGACGCACACGGTCCTCTTCTGGAGCGTTGCCCTTCACCTCATAGCGTTGATAAAGTCCGAAAGAAGCACTCTTGTTCTCAGGGTCTATGAAACGCATATAGAGTGGTGTTGGATTGTCAGGAATCAACCTTGTTTGTGGACCGACAACAGGTGCTTGCTTCGCTGGCAATGTCTTAAATACCGTCTGAATATTCTTCTCCATCTGGTCTACATCCACATCACCAATAACAGCAATAAACTGCATATTAGGACGGTACCACTTGTCGTAGAACTGCTTTACCTGCTTCTGCTGAAAAGTCTCCAAAATCTTTTGTGAACCAATCACATTATGAGTAGCATAACCCGCATTGTTATAGACAACAGGGGCGATCGCATCTGTCAGACGACGATCTACTCCCGCACGATGGCGCCACTCTTCAAGGATAATACCACGCTCCTTCTCAATATCATTAGCAGTCATCTTGATGCCATGACACCAGTCGCGGAGCACCCAAAGCATATTCTCATTGAGTTTCGCATCATCTGTAGGTACGTTGTGAACTGCATAACGCGTATCATCAACACCCGTGAAAGCCTCAAAATCATTGAGGTTATGGCTGCGAAGGAAGTTCATCACACCATTAGGGAAGTGGTCTGTTGTGTTAAAAGCTAAGTGCTCAAGCACGTGCGCCAATCCCATTTCCTCATCATTCTCCAATATAGCACCAACGTTCTGATAGAGATAATACTGTGCCTCACCCGTTGCAGAGCCATCATTGTAGATATAATAAGTAAGCCCATTTGCCAGTTTTCCCTTTCGCAATCCATTCATCTGCGCATTGGCAGGACTAAAGGGGGAAAACAAAAAGCCTATGAGCAGTGCCACTGGCACGCTCGATAGGCATTTAATGATATTCTTGAACATAGTCTTTGTTTACTTTTCAAGGAGTTCGAGTGTAGAGAGCTTCTGCTTGATTGCTCCCTGCAACATAGCTTGTGGCATCTCCATATTCTCCAAACGAAGTGTCTCAGCAAATGCTTGATTGTAGTATTCACGTGCCTTGGTATAGTTCTTCAACTCACGATAAGAGTCGCCAATCATTACCATATAGTT
>CAMUQM010000197.1 GCA_947095945.1 uncultured Prevotella sp. | reverse complement strand
TTGACACTACCAGCAAGTGGTTTGGCGTAACATACGCTGCTGACCGTCAGAGCGTAGTTGACAAGATTCAGTCACTCGTTGACGAGGGTACATATCCAGCTAAATTGTTCTAACATATAATCCCTGCCCGGGTACAAACTCCGCATACATTCTTCGATATTTTTCAGAATGTAAGACGGATATTCGGGCAGGGCTTTTTATTTCTTTCATCTCTACACACACTGGGCAATAGCTCCACCGCCTTTAAACAGACACCAAAGCTTACAGCTATAATGGAATTAAACCTACTAAATCAAGAAGAAATTGCAACACTGCGCAATCTTCTCTCCAATGCAACAAACATCGTAATCTGTGCTCATAAGTCACCTGATGGTGATGCGACAGGTTCGTCACTGGCATGGATGCACTATCTAAACCAGATTGGCAAGACCAACGTTAAACTGTGTATGCCTGATGCTACACCTGACTTTCTGCATTGGCTTCCGGGACATAATTCCGTTATCCGCTATGACAGACGACCAAAGGAAGTTGAGAAAGCTTTTAAGGAAGCAGATCTTGTTTGCTGTCTTGACTTCAACCAAAGTTCACGTGTAGATGCTATGCAGGAGGTTTTGGAGGCATCTACCGCCCCTCGCCTGCTCATCGACCACCATTTAGAGCCAGAAACAAACAATGCTTTAACAGTTTCACATCCCGAAATGTCAAGCACTTGTGAGATTGTCTTTCGTCTGATTAGTCAGTTAGGAGGCTACGAGACGATGACAACTCAATGTGCTTCCTGCATTTATTGCGGTATGATGACCGACACAGGTGGCTTTACCTATAATTCGTCACGCCCAGAGATATTCTATATTATCGGACAGCTTCTGGCAAAGAATATTGACAAGGACGAGATTTATAACCGTGTATTCCACAACTACTCTACCAATGCCCTACGTCTCCGTGCACACATCATTCTCAACAAAATGAAGGTGATTGAGGAGTTGCACGCATCATATTATACCGTAACAAAGGAAGAAATGGCACAATTCCATTTCATTAAGGGTGACATGGAAGGACTGGTAAACATCCCACAGCAGATAAAAGGGCTCAAACTAAGTATATCTTTGCGCGAAGACACAGAGAAGCCAAAGACCGTACTCGTGAGTCTTCGTTCCTGCAATGGATTCCACTGTCAGCCAATGGCAGCAAAGTTCTTTAATGGTGGAGGCCATGCTGATGCATCAGGTGGCAAACTAAATTGTACAATCGAGGAAGCTGAACAAATTGCCATTAAGGCGATACTATATTATAAAGAGGAATTACAATAAATTAAATCCTCTTATTGCAAAAGCATTAACAACGAAAATCCTCACAGCCTACTCTACTTAGAAAAGCTTTTATTTCTCAATTATGAACATCTTAGAACTATCCCAAAAGCGTTTTTCCGTACGTAAGTACAGCGACCGCCCTGTGTCTGAAGAGGACTTACAATATATCCTTGAAGTGACACGTATGGCACCATCGGCAGTCAATAAACAGCCATGGAAGTTTGTTATTGTTAGGTCAGATGCGGCACGCAAGCAACTACAAGAATGCTATAACCGTGAATGGTTCAAGTCAGCACCACTCTATATCATTTGTATGCGTGAGGTTGACAATAACTGGATACGCCAAGAGGATAACAAACAGCATGGAGATATAGACGTAGCCATTGCCACAGAACATCTCTGCTTGGCTGCAACAGAACGTGGCTTAGGCAGCTGCTGGGTATGTAACTTTGATGTTGCAAAACTGAAAGAAACCTTCCCATATAAAGGTTTTGAACCTATTGCCATCATTCCTATTGGACATATTGCTGATAATTTTCCATTGAATGAAAAGAAAAGGAAGGCATTAGAAGAAATAACAGACTTCATATAATCCTTATAAACGATTTCTGTTGTCGATAGAACATAAGCTGCATAGATTAGTTATTAGCATCTTATTCATATAATGTAACGACCATAACGGATCATTCTCCTTACTTTTAACTGATGTGCTGAGGCTCCGCACCAATGGTGCTAATGGTTCGCACCAATAGTGTTAATGCCCCGCACAACGCAATATAGCGCCAGTGTGAAAGTAAAAAGTCTTAAAAATCAGATTTAAAACATATCTTATAATATTCAAGCAGAGGAAGTATCTGCATATTAATATCTTAATTCAACAATAAATTATGCGTATTCTTGGAAATATCATTTGGTGGATATTTGGTGGTTTAGAAGCTGCTATCGTTTATTTTACAGGTAGTTTAGCACTCGCCATCACCATTATCGGCATACCAGCAGCTGTACAGACCTTCAAACTTGGACTATTATGTCTATGGCCTTTCGGTGCAGAAGTGAGAGAAGGCGAAAGCCTTTCGGGTTGTATCTCCATCCCACTCAACATCATTTGGATTATCTTTGGTGGTTTATGGGCATGCTTAACCCATATCCTCTTTGGTATTCTCCTCGCCATCACCATTATAGGCATTCCTTTTGCCAAGCAACACTTCAAAATGGCAGGATTATCTCTTGCCCCATTTGGTAAGGATGTTGAGCTTCATCTTTAAGTTCAAAGACCAAATTAAAGGCATTTAAACATCATTTGAATTAAATTCTTTTAAATTCTTGGTAGAACTATCAAAAGTCAGTATCTTTGGCAAAAACAAAAGAGAAAAGCCCATGATTACGCAAGACAACTTCAACCAAGAATATGCTGACCCTATAGAGGAACAGCAAATTCGCCATTTCGTGTGCATGGAGATGGGTCGACAAATACACAGATACATCAAAGCCATGCACGGCAGCAAACAACAGATGCTACGTTTTGAAGAGCATCTGAAAGACCTACCTCTGAAGGAAAAAGAGGCTGCTATTGCGCGATACATTGACTTGAACCGCAAAGCTATCAAGGGATTAGACATAAAAATCGTCTTAGCCCGTGCGATGGCAAACTACTCTGACACGTTCGAATATCTCGTTACTTTGGTTAACGATAAGCGAAAGATGGTCAAATACTTAAACCTTATTCGTGAGATATATATCCAATATCATGAGGTTATCGAACGAAAAGGGAAGTTTGGTATTCTTGACCATAGAGGACGTACACTCGTTGAGCCGAAGTATGAGTTCCTTCGCACTTGTTATGTCTATGTTGATGATTTGCGAACAATGCCACTCATAGCCCAATTGGATGGTAAGCTTGGCTTGATACTTCCTGATGGGAAAGATACCATTGTAGCACCTTTCATCTATGATAGCATATCATTAAGAGATGAACCGCCTTACTTTGAGGCAAAGAGAGGAAGTAAGAAAGTTCTACTTAACACAGATGGTGAAGAGCAATAAAACAAGAAAAGAGCTGTAACTGGCAATGCGGTTACAGCTCTTTTAATATTACAATAAAATACGATTTAAATCTTCTTCAGCAAAACAGCCAAGCCTTGAAGCTGTTCCTGCCACATAGCAATCTTGCTATTCACCTTATCAAGATCTACACCCTGATTCAGTTCTGGTGAGTCACGCTGCTGCTGCAATAGGCTGATATACTGATTAACCAGTGCCATCTTTGCCTTAACAGTCTTCTTCTTTGGATAGCCACGCTTGTCAACTTCGCGCTGATACTGCTCAGATATCTCGTTGATACGCTGACCACACTCTTCATACTGGCTCAACCACTGCTGGTAAGCTGCGCTATTCTGCTTGTTCTCAAACTGTGTTGTGTTTGCAGATTCACCTATCTGCTCGTATGAGCTCTGTGCCATACTCATCATTGGGAGGGCCATCAGAGCAATAACCAATAATTTCTTAACTCTCATAATTGTGTTCTTTTAAAATATAATATCGGCTGCAAATATAAAGTAAATATCAGAAAGAACCAAAGTTTTTTTGTAATTTTGCATATT
>CAMUQM010000196.1 GCA_947095945.1 uncultured Prevotella sp. | reverse complement strand
AGTCTGGGCAGTATCAAAACAACGCGCAATGGTCTCGCAGGAGACGAAAGGACGTACTCCATCGTGGATGCCGACAAGTCCGACAGTATCTGCAGGAATTATCGAAATGCCGTTTTTGCACGACTGGAAGCGGCTTGCACCACCATCTGCCAACTGATACTCCTCATTGAAATGATACTGCTCGCACAGCTCTTGCCAATAAGCTTGTTGCTCTTTCGGTAGGACGAGGATAACTTTCAAATCCTTGTCGTAAGCATGGAAGCGGCTGATTGTGTGCATGAGAACAGGCTTTCCACCAACAGGAAGAAACTGTTTCGGAATATCTGCTCCCATTCTCAATCCCTTTCCACCAGCAACGATGATGGCATATTTTGACGTTTTATGAGTCACAGTTCTGATTAATGAATGATGATTTATGAATTTAGAAGTTGGTCGTAAATCATTCCTTTCTGTATCTCTTCCACCTTCTCTGCTGGTAAGAAATAGCTTAGAAGCTTGTATCCGTATGGGAAAGAAGCAGCAGGACCAGCACCAGTCGTTATGTTTCCGTCTTCCTGAACAAGTGCTCCTGTGTATTCTGCATCCTCACCTAAATAGCTTTCCATGCCCGGATAGATAGTTGCCTTCTTACCTTTCAGCAGACCAACAGAAGCCAATACTAATGGAGCAGCACAGATGGCAGCAACACGTTTGCCCTTCTCAAACTGCTCTTTGAGAGCATTGCGTACGCCATCGTGCTCATTTAGGTTCTTTGAACCCGGCATACCGCCCGGCAACATCAGTAGGTCTGCATCAGAGAAATCAGTTATGTCCTCGAAAAGGAGGTCGGCTTTAACGACTACACCATGTGATGACTCAACGAGATTGCTCCCTGTTATACTAACCATCTTAACTTCTACGCCCCCACGTCGTAGAATGTCTACTGGTGCCAAAGCCTCAACTTCTTCAAAGCCATTAGCGAGAAACTCATATACCTTAGCCATAATTATTTTGTTTTTAAGTAATAAATCAAATAAAAATCTTTAATTTTGCAAATGAATAGTGTCTGCAAATATACTAAATATTCATGGTATCGTGTGGCTTGTAAGACTAAAAGAATTTTAAAAGACACGTTTTTATGACAGAAAAGAAACTTAGTTTTGCTATTTTCGGCAATACTTCCAAGGCTTTTGATACGCTTCAGATTGTTGATATTTTAGACTATCTGACAGGGCGTGGGGCTGATGTATATATCGAACAGAACTTCTATCATACTCTACTAAAAGAACTGAAAAAGGAATTTTCAATAGCAGGTGTATTTGAAGGGGTGAACTTTGATGTCGATTACGTTATCTCCTTAGGTGGCGATGGTACCTTTCTTAAAGCTGCAAGTAAGGTTGGTCCTAAGCAAACACCTATCATTGGCATTAATATGGGACGATTAGGCTTCCTTGCAAATGTGGCTCCAGAGGAGATTAGAGACGTGCTTGATAATGTCTTTGAGGGGAAATATGAGATAGAGGAGCGTGCTGTTATCCAGCTTAAAGCGGATGGAGCAGCCCTCGAAAATTGCCCTTTTGCATTGAATGATATCGCTATCTTGAAACGCGATAATGCAGCAATGATATCTATTAAGGCAAGTGTGAATGGGGAGTATTTGGTGACTTATTTGGCAGATGGACTTGTTATCAGTACGCCAACGGGCTCAACAGCTTACTCATTGTCTGTTGGTGGTCCGATTATCGTACCACAATCAGGCATTTTAAGTATGACTCCTGTTGCGCCACATAGTCTAAATATCCGTCCGATTGTTATCAACGATGAGGCTGAGATAAAGTTAGAAGTACAGAGCCGAAGTCACAATTTTCTTGCAGCTGTTGATGGAAGGTCAGAGAAACTATCTGAGGGAGTAACGTTGACGATAAAGAAAGCGCCTCATAAAGTGCGTATCGTGAAGGTTTATGGGCAGCGTTTCTTCTCAACGTTACGTGAGAAATTGATGTGGGGAGTTGATACTCGTCAGTTTTAAGAAAGGCTGGTTGTTAGTGAGAAGGCTGTGATAGGCTTTTCATTCAGACTAGTTTTTCTAGCTTTCCTAGGAGTCCTAGGAGTCCTAGCTATCCTAGAATACCCGGCAACCCAAGGCTTTCAATAAAAATAAAGATAAGAAAATATAATGGTAAGCAAGATAAAGAAACTCTTTCAAATTCCTGAAACGCATTATACAAGTAAGGAGATATTCCGCTGGTTGTGGATTGCTTGGCGTGGTAATCGCAAGCAAGCTGTGTTGAATGCTTTAATAGGTATTTTCAGTGTAGTCGTTTCTTTGGCAACCGTTTGGGCTGTCCAGCATGCCATTGATGTGGCTTCTCATGCCAAAGAGGGTAGTATCTATACTGCAGTGAGCATCATGGGTGCTTTGATTCTCTGTGATTTTGCATTGAACATAGCCTCTGTATGGGTAAGAAACCTGTTGGGTATTAAGGCTCAGAACCGTATGCAGCAGCGCATGCTTGATCGTATTCTACGTTCAGAGTGGCACGGAAAAGAGCGACATCATAGTGGTGATGTGTTAAATCGATTGGAGATTGATGTTGCTAACGTGGTAAGTTTCCTCACAGAAACGATACCCAATTCAGTCTCAACATTGGCAATGTTCCTCGGTGCATTCTTCTATCTGATGTCGATGGATTGGCGTCTTGCCATTATCATTGTCGTTATGATTCCTCTGTTTGTCCTTATAAGCAAGGTGTATGTACGCCAGATGAGACGACTGACACGTGAGGTTCGTGACTCAGACTCAAAGGTTCAGAGTGTTTTGCAAGAAACAATTCAACACCGAATGCTCATTAAGACCCTTGAAAGTGACGAGATGATTGTTGGGAAGTTAGAGGGGACACAACATGAATTGCGTCGCAAGGTAGTGCGTAGAACGAAGTTTTCTATGTTCTCTAACCTCGTTTTGAACTTTGGTTTTGCTTTTGGATATCTTGTTGCTTTTACGTGGGCAGCTCTCCGCATGTCGGCTCATTCGCTGACTTTTGGTGGTATGACAGCTTTCTTGCAGTTGGTAAATAAGATTCAAAGCCCTGCTCGCCAGCTTACGAAACTTGTACCTGCTTTTGTCTCAGTCTTCACTGCTGCTGAGCGATTGATGGAGTTAGAAGAGAACCCTTTGGAGGAACAAGGAGACCCAATCGAGCTCGCTGGCCCTTGTGGTATTCGTCTGAATCATGTTGATTATCGTTATGATGAGAATGAACGTGAGATATTGAAGAATCTTGACTTTGATTTCTACCCGGGCTCTTGTACGGCTATTTTGGGTGAGACAGGTGCTGGAAAAACAACACTTGTGCGTATGCTCCTTGCCTTATTAAAACCAAATAAGGGTTCTGTTGAGATTTACAACGAAAAGGAAAGTAAGGAGTTAACACCATTGATGCGTACTAACTTCGTTTATGTTCCACAAGGCAATACACTCCTTAGCGGTACAATCCGTGAGAATCTATTGCTTGGTAAGGTTGATGCAACCGAAGAAGAGATGATAGCAGTATTAGAGAAGAGTTGTGCAGACTTTGTTTTTCATCTTCCTTTAGGGCTTGATACACTCTGTTCAGAACAGGGTGGTGGACTCAGTGAAGGACAGGCACAACGCATTGCCATTGCTCGTTCGCTGCTACGTGACCGTAGTATCATGATATTCGATGAAGCAACGTCAGCCCTTGATCCGCAGACTGAGCGCGAACTCTTGAAGAATATACTCTCCAATCACGATAAAACGGTGATTTTTATCACCCATCGTCCAGCAGTTGTTGACTATTGCGACCAGACGTTGACCATAGAAAAAATACAATAATGTATTTGCGTTATTCAAAATAAGGTCGTATATTTGCAACATGACTGAAAACTGAAAGGAGACCTAAAAACTGCAAA
>CAMUQM010000195.1 GCA_947095945.1 uncultured Prevotella sp. | reverse complement strand
ATGATACTGAGCAAATACACCAACTGTTGGAGTAAACTGCCACTTGTCTTTGAAACTGTAATTGGAATAATAGTCTTCAGGAACAAGGATTTTATCCATTCCTGTGTTGACAGACATGTCGCCACCCAAACGGACACCTAATTTAAATGGTGTTTCCTGTGCAAAAAGATTAGCATTTACAAATAACAAGGTGGCTAGAATACCAATTTTAGAAGTTACATTCATTGTAGTAGTTAGTTTTTAATTTTATGGAGACAAAATTATAAAAAATAATAAGATTTACATAAATATTTTTCTGTTTTAACATTGTATAATAGTAAGCAGGTGGATATCAGTGTTATAGTAAAGAAACTGTTCTTCCGTTAAATGCTTAGACACTTTTCGTATAGTTTTAATAAAAGAACCAAAGATATACATTAAACAAATAAGGGTGTGTCAAAATGCAACTTAATAACTTGACAACTCTCAAACTATAAGTAGTTTTTTCCTAAAAGCAAAGAAAAGACCATTTCTTTACTCAAAATCGAGTACAGAAATGGTCTTTTTTAATGAATTGTTTCAAACTGTAAGATTATCAAAATGGTATTTGCATTTTGACACACCCTCTTTTTATTCATCCTCCGACACTGAGAACCTTTTCATTATAACACGTCGAAAAGTTATAGATAAGGCATTGAAAAACATTTACATAAATTCGTGTAAAACGTCTGAAATAAAGTAGGAAAACACGTGTAAAAGGCGAGGTTGCAACCAACAGTAAATCAATTGGTTATGAAATCGTGCAAGAAAAGGTGCTTAATTGGACTTCAAAAGGGCGTTAGTAAGACCTCAAAAGAGCATCTATTGCAAGTCAATCGAGCATCTTTTCAAAGCTAAAAGAGCATCTATTGGTTTTGAGCCACATGAAAATAGTTTACAAACGTTGATTAAAATGAGAACAAGTTGTTTGTAAAAGTGGAAAGACATAGTAATGGATAGACATAGTCTTTATTTGCCTTTTCTACATTTTATCTTGTAACTTTACCCACTTTGTAAGACCATCAGGTTTTAGATAGTCATACCGTGTAAGTATAAAATCTTTATTCTATTTCCAATCTATGCATTTAACGGAAGAACCATATATATTCTTGGTTCCACGAGTAAAGATTTCTATACGGTTGTGACGAGAAACTCGTTCCAAAACCTTTACTTGCCTTGTAATCTAATCAATTCTTGATTCTGTATCCATATCTTACTATATAAAAGAGAAAGTCACTTTGCATAATAATAGGCAGCATAGCTACCTTTTCTATATGGTGCTATAAGTCTTAAACCTTGCTTCTTAAGAGATAATATCTTAAGAGCTTCTTTATAGTAACGTGGACGAAGGCTATCTGACGGATAATACTGCGGAAGATAGCGAGCAAAATCATAGAGATTACGATCTAATAAAAACCCTGTCAGCTGATAGTTAGCTGAATTACGAGTTACCTTATAGAGAACACTATCCGGTTGTAACCATGAGTGAACCTTGCCAGGACGTAGCGTACGTGACCCACCTATTAAAGGATAATGAAAAAGACTATCTGCTAAATGACCTCTACGCGCAACAGCATAGACAGTTAGCATAGAAGTTACAGAATCCGTATGTGGCATTGAACGTACAACATTCAACGCTCCTGCATAATCCTTCTTATCAATCAAAGCCTCAACTTTAGCTCGTTGATGGAAGTATCTGTCACCATTGCTGAAGAAGCCAGTAAAAAAGAAGAAGCCAAGAAAAAGCAGAAGATTTATCCAAATTATCTGTGAAAACAGACCATAGCTACGCTGTTCTGGCTCGTAAGGTTCAAAGCGTTTGACGGCAACCATTACAAAAGCATAGACCAACAATAGCAATGGAGCTACCCACAGCCAGTTGCCAAATGTGATGCTATCAGCTGTGGGACGTAGGTCGGAGACGATTGTCAGGACAAGAAAAGATGGAAAGTAAGTCAAGCCAAAGCCACGCTTATTTAACTTGACCAATGAACTAACACCCACTTGAAGTAACTTTAGAGTAAGCGTTATCAATACTGCACCTAACAATGGATCATAGAAAGTTTGCTTTCCTGAAGCCAAATGTTGAACTACGGTCATCACATCTGCTTGATAGGAAAACAGATAGCAGAATGTAAATGAACAAAATAGTACCGTGCAGATAGCACGCATAAACTTACTTTCCATCATCTGAGTTTACTTCTTTCTCAATACTACAGCGCTTCGAGCTGGTATATAGAGTTTGAGCCAGCCTTTATGATCTTTCTCATACAGTGGGTCGGCATTAGTAAAATGTTCTACTGTATCATCAGCAAAACCATAACCGCCAAACTCTCTGGCATCAGTATTTAATACTACATTATAAGAACCTTCTGGCACCAAGAAGCCATAATCAGAGTAAGAACGTGTTGGCGAGAAGTTGAATACAAAGATTAGCTCTCCCCTACTAAACGCCAATATCTGGTCTCCATCATTGTGCCAAATCTCTTGGATAGGAGTCTCATTGAACTTCTTTTCGCTTGTGATAACCTCCAACATCTTACGATCAAAATCGCCAAGGAAATGATAGCATAACTCCTTGTTATCAACCAGATTCCACTGTCGACGTGCATACTTGTAGCTCCATCCATTACCTTCACGTGGGAAGTCAATCCATTCAGGGTGTCCAAACTCATTACCCATAAAGTTCAGATAACCACCATTAATAGCTGAAACAGTAGCAAGACGAATCATCTTATGTAGTGCGATACCACGATGTGCCATCTCAGTTTCGTCTCCCTTACGGAAGTGCCAGTACATATCAGCATCTACCAAGCGGAAAATAATTGTCTTATCGCCCACCAAAGCCTGATCGTGCGACTCACAATAAGATATAGTCTTCTCGTCTGAACGACGATTCTTTATCTCCCAGAAGATAGAAGAAGGCTTCCATGCCTCATCAGGTAACTCCTTAATTGTCTTAATCCAATAGTCTGGGATATTCATTGCCATACGGTAATCAAAGCCGTATCCGCCATTCTTAAACTTAGCGGCTAAGCCCGGCATACCCGAAACTTCCTCTGCGATAGTTACTGCATTCTTATTTACCTCATGGATAAGACAGTTAGCAAGTGTCAGATAACAAATGGCATTATCATCCTGATGACCATTAAAGTAATCAGCATAATTGCAAAATGCTTCGCCTAAACCATGACTGTAATACAGCATTGATGTCACGCCATCAAAGCGGAAACCATCAAAGTGATATTCCTCCAACCAATATTTACAGTTAGACAAAAGGAAGTGAAGTACCTCGTCTTTACCATAGTCAAAGCATAATGAATCCCATGCTGGATGCTCATGGCGGTCACCCTGATAGAAGTATTGGTTAGGGTCACCTGCTAAGTTACCCAAGCCTTCTACCTCGTTCTTAACAGCATGAGAGTGAACGATATCCATGATAACAGCAATACCATTCTTATGCGCTTCATCAATAAGTGCCTTTAATTCTTCTGGAGTTCCGAAACGTGAACTTGCTGCAAAGAAAGAGCTAACATGATAACCAAAACTACCATAGTAAGGATGCTCCTGAATTGCCATAATCTGAATGGCATTATATCCGTCCTTAACAATACGTGGTAAGACCTTTTCACGGAACTCATTATAGGAACCAACCTTCTCTTCATCCTGCGCCATACCAATGTGGCATTCGTAAATCAAGAGTGGAGAAGTCTGTGGTTTAAAGGTCTTTTTCTTCCATACATATGGCTCTGCAGGTGCCCACACCTGTGCAGAGAAGATTTTGCTTTCCTCATCTTGAACAACACGTTGTGCCCAAGCAGGGATACGCTCACCTTCTCCACCTTCCCAGTGTACACGCATCTTATAGTACTGCCCATGCTGTAAAGCATCATGTGGAAGTGTTAGTT
>CAMUQM010000194.1 GCA_947095945.1 uncultured Prevotella sp. | reverse complement strand
ACTGGTTCTTCATATCGCCCAACATGGTATTCCATGTCTTGCCATCAACAGAATATTCAAGTGTTGCATGGTCATAGAAGTCGCAATCGTCCTTAGAGTTACGCCCCTGAAGAATATGCACTTCACGAACAGACATTGGCTCAGGGAGGGCTACACCCATCCAGTCACCAGCCTTTTGAGCCACACCAGAGGTATAATGTGTCGTACTGTCGCCATCGAGCATCAAACCTACCTGAGTTGTTTTAAGGCTCTTATAAGAACCAATACCACGCAGTGTGAATGCCTTTTCGCCTGAAAGTTTCTCATAGAAAGCATCGCCAAGGTCTTCCATTGCGAAGTCGTAGAACGGCTGCAACTTCATAGTACCCGACTTGTGAGCCTCATAAGCATTCTTATCTTCCAAAGACATACGGCTCTTAACATACTTGCTCCAGAACTTCAGGTTGTCACCACTGCGATAGAGATCCATCAGTTCTATAGCGTTCTTACCACGCTCACCAAGCTTAGCAAACTCAGTCAACCAAGGCTTCAGCTCCTTTATCAACAAGTCATCTGTGCAACCAGCTTCAATCTCAGCAGGTGCTTTTGCCACACGCTCGAACTCCTGATAGAGTTTATCACGCTTCTCCTTTGTATATTCAGCCAAACGGAAGGTCTCAGTCTCCCATGATTCATCACGGCGATAGCCTGTCTCTGTATCGGCAGAATGGATAGCGAAAGTACGGTAAGCCTCCTTTGCACGTGGCATCATTACCTCCAAACCTCGTTCCCAGCTATCAATTGGGTTATAATCAGATGGATTCCATGTGTAATCAGCTACACTGTAAAGAGAGAGCTTTGATGCTTCCCCGTGCTCCATTGGGTTGCTGACAAGACCACACATATCCTGATCGGTGAGTGATGTCTCCAAACCATAAACTGGACCCTGCAATACAAGGTTGCGAACATAGTCAGTAACAGCATAGTTCCACCAGAAGAAAGCAGGACGCTTAATGCGACTGTCTACCCAGTCGAGTGTACTCTTTGTCACGTCACTACAAACAACATCACCCGTCCAGAACACACGAACAGAAGGGTCGAGGGTCTTACCATAGATACTCAATGGACCGTTCTCATCTCCCTTTGCCCACAACTTAGAGTAGTCTGTAGGACAGATAATCAGCGGAGCCACATCTCTCTTGGTCTTCACAAACTCCTTTGTCAAACGGTTTAACAGTTCAACCTGTCGGTTAGGGTTGGTTCCCTCACCTGAAATATCATCGAAGAAGATAGCAAATGACTGTACACCGTTCTGATACATATAATCAAGCTTACGCAGAAGATTCTGATAATCTTCCTCATTCCACTTGATATCCTTGCCCGGATGGATAGCCCAAACAAAGTCAACACGGTTCTTTTTGCAGGCAGCAACAAGTTCCTTGATATCCTTCATTTCATTCTCAGGATAAGGCAATCGCCAGTTAGGAGAGCTGTGATATGGGTCGTCCTTTGGACCGTAGATATAAGTATTCATCTTATACTTGCCATAGAAGTCAATCAATGACAGGCGTACTGCGTGTGACCATGGTGTACCATAGAAACCTTCAACAACACCACGATATGCGAATACTGGTGCATCATTAATTTCCAGACAAGGCAGTTTCTTTCCACCTTCTACTGAAGGATTCTCCATAATCTGTCGTAAAGTCTGGATACCATAGAATACTCCCAAGTCGTTAAAAGCCTGAAGGGTGATACCCTTCGTGGTAATTTTCAAAGTGTAGGCACCGTCTGCATTAGCACCACTCTGACCGTTCTTATCCAGAACCACTGGTATCTTCGCCAGCTGTATCTTCATCGGGAATCCCTTATCAGCACGAGAAAGGAAGTTAATATCCCTCCAATAGTCCCAAGAGAGTTTACGAACAGGCATTGGCTGTTCAAGTTTAACACCGCCACTGACGTCTACCGTGCCCTCACCTGTCAGCCTCACGTAACGTGGTGTAGGATTAATAACGAGTCCCTGATGGTCAATCTTCTTTCCGGGAACAGGATTAACTAACTGCACTTCCGAACGCTGACTGCCTAAATCGAAGTCATTATCCTGTGCATGAGCCGCCGTAAGGGCACATAAGCCCAAAGCGAAAGTAACTAAAAGTTTCTTTTGTTTCATGTAGGTTTTTAATATTTGGCATCCGACCTGCCACATACTTCCGCATAAGACAAGTCGATTATAAAATAGTAATATGATTGCTTCCCTTTCTAAAGACAAGGGATTCTACCTGCAAAGATAAGTAATTAAAATGAATTTCACCCATCAACTGATACCAAAAAGCAATGAACATGGAATTCTTTTCATGAAAAAAAGAATTTATTTACGTGAAAAGAAATATTTACTTTCATGAAGAAAAATATTTCTTTTCATGAAAATAATTCAGTACGTGTAGATATTTTATAGCAGAAAAGAGACTTTATACGTAGTTTACTTATGCAAGGTTTACATCTTTAGAAGGGTTATCTCAGCATAAACTCTAATCTTTTCTTCTTTATACCTCTCCTTGTCTTTATAGTCTCTGTAGCCACTATCGACCTAATGCATAATCCGTTGATAAAGAAAGCAACACAAACAATAAGGGCTAAAATCCAATGTTAGATTTCAGCCCTTTACTCTTTAATATGAGATACTTTACCTATAGTATAATGAAAAGTTTCATTATTCGCCACTCATCTCTTTTAATAAAGCGAGTGCTTTATTCTCGTTCTCTTCCATTATCTCACGCTCACCGGGACCCTTGTCGTTGATACCACAGAGGTGAAGAATACCATGAATGATAACTCGGTTAAGCTCGTCTTCGTATGACTTCTTAAAAAGTTCGGCATTAGTGCGGACTGTATCGAGTGAAATGACAAGGTCACCATTAAGCACATCAGCCTCATCATAGTCGAAAGTGATGATGTCTGTATAGTAATCATGTCCAAGATACTCGTTGTTTACTTCGAGAATTTTCTCGTCATCAACAAACATATAACCGATTTCTCCAACCTTTCTGCCATGGGTTGCAGCGACAACTTTAATCCAACGAGTAATCTCTCGTTTCTTGATTTTTGGCATCTTAACGCCTTCTGCACTATATGTTATCATCGTGTCTTTGTTTTATCAATGTGCTTTATGAGCCTCTGTCTAATCTTTAATATCCCTTTGGTAGGAACTCTGTGATGTCTCTTCCAAAGTTTTTCAGCTCTCTAACAACGCTTGAGCTGATACTTTCTAATTGTGGTTCTGCGTAGAACAAGATTGTTTCAATAGAACTCAAACGTCGGTTGATATCGGCTTGTTCTCGCTCATACTCAAAGTCTTTTACGCTACGCACACCCTTAATGATATATTCCGCTCCCTCTCTTCGTGCAAAGTCTATGGTTAGGTCGCTGTAAGCCTTGACCTCTACCTTTGGCTCGTTAGCATAGAGTCGTGCTATACGCTCCGTACGCTCTTCCGTACTAAGCATATACTGCTTCCGCTCATTGATGCCTACGCCTATCACCACCTTGTCAAAGAGTGGTAAAGCACGGCGTACGATAGAGTCATGCCCTATTGTAAACGGATCAAAGCTTCCAACGAATATACTTATTTTCATATCTTTATTCTATGCAAAAATACTGCGAATGAGAGCAAAGTAAAGCTTGCTTTAACTTTGCCAAATGCAGCTTATTCTATGCAAAAATACCGCCAATGAGCACAAAGTAAAGCTTGCTTTAACTTTGTCGAATGCAGCTTATTTTATGCAAAAATACTGCCAATGAGAACAAAGTAAAGCTTGCTTTAACTTTGTCGAATGCAGCTTATTTTATGCAAAAGTAATTTATTTCTATTATATAACCAAAAAAGCTGGAGGATTATTTTCCTCCAGCTATTCCTTGAATATCCTGTAGCGAGATATTACCAAGCAGGTTGATAATTG
>CAMUQM010000193.1 GCA_947095945.1 uncultured Prevotella sp. | reverse complement strand
GCAAGGTCAGCAGCAACGCTATTAATAATAAACAGTGCTTTTTCGTCATGACAAGTATCAGCAAAGCCCGTGAAGTCTTCAATAATACCATGGCAATTAGGCTGTTGTACGATAACACCTGCTACACCTCCAGCCTTCATTTGACTCCTTAAGTCGTCATGTGATGTTACACCATCAACGGCTTTAATAGCTTTGAGTTTGATACCATGGAAATGTGCATAGGTCTTCAACACACCAATAATATTTTTGCACAAGGTCTCTGAGTATAATACAGTGTCAGCCTTCTTTGCATTATCAAAAGCTACCATCATTGCCTCAGCAGTGGCCGTCGTACCTTCATACATAGAGGCATTGGCAATATCCATGCCTGTAAGTTCTGCCATCATACTTTGGAATTCAAAGATATAATGGAGTGTACCTTGTGATATTTCAGCTTGATAAGGAGTGTAGGACGTTAGAAATTCCGAGCGGCTAATAAGATTTTGAATAGCACTTGGTGCATAGTGATCATACACTCCGCCACCAGCAAAGCAGATAAGCTTATTGTTCTTTTGGCCAAGTTTCTCAAAGAAAGAACGTATTTCCAACTCGCTCATTGCTTCAGGAATGTCGTAATCTCCCTTAAAACGGATGCTTTCTGGCACTTCTGCATAAAGATCTTCAAGATTCTTTACACCAACACGCTCAAGCATCTGTTGTATATCCTCACTTGTGTGAGGTAAGAACTTATGAATCATTTGTTTAGGTTTAAATAGGTTAGAGTCGACTTTATAAGTACAAACAAGCGTTTATAAGCGATGATAGGCTTTTCTATCATCGCCTATTAGCACTTATAAACGCCCACATATTTATTTCGTAGAACTTTATTCAGCACAGAATTCCTCGTAAGCTTTGGCATCCATAAGATTCTTTAGCTCTGCAGTATCTGTGAGTTCAACTTTAATAATCCAGTTTTCGTATGCATCTTTGTTAAGGAGGTCAGGTTCATCTTCCAGTGCCTCATTGACTTCAATAACCTTACCTGATACAGGAGCCTTGAGGTCAGAAGCAGCCTTAACACTCTCAATAGCACCGAAATCTTCGTCTATTTCAATGTCATCATCTACTTCTGGCATGTCAACATAAACAATGTTACCTAAAGCGTGCTGTGCGTAATCGGTAATACCGATATAGCCAACCGTACCTACTACTTTAACAAATTCATGTGACTCTGAATAATAGAGTCCTTCAATTACTTTTGCCATAATATTATTTTTTTGATTGTTTATTTGCCTTATAGATTTTATTTCTTATAGTGATTCTCGTAGAACTTCTTTTTAACAACAGTTCCTGAGAAAGTCTTCTTACGGATTTGGATTTCAAGTCTGTCGCCCATCTGAACCGAAGCATCAACTAATGCAACAGCGCAACTCTTCTCAACGGATATAAGTCGATAGCCAGTGGTCACTTCGCCCACTTCTACTCCGTCTTTGAGAACCTTGTACCCGTGACGTGGAATGGCGTTATCGTCCAACTCTATACCACGGAGTCGCTGGCTAACTCCTTCTGTTTTTTGCTTTAGTAGGGCTTCTTTGCCGATAAATTCTTCTTTATCAAACTTCACAAACATTGATAAGCCAGCCATAACTGGTGTAATCTTGTCTGAGAGTTCATTACCATAGAGCGGCATACCTACTTCAAAACGTAATGTATCACGGCAACCCAATCCGCATGGTTTTACACCAGCTTCAATGAGTTTGTCCCATACTTTGACGATATACTCTGGTGTACCATATACTTCAAAGCCATCTTCGCCAGTGTAACCTGTACGAGAAACGATAACTTCAAAGCCATCTTGCTGTAGACGTTTTACTTCATAGAAATTCAATTCTTTACAAGCAAGACTGAGTACGTCTTCTAACATACTTTCTGACTTTGGACCTTGAACTGCCAACTGACCATAAGCCTCGCTCTTGTTCTCAATGATAACATCGTAGCCCTCAGCGTTCTGTTCAATCCATGCAACGTCCTTCTCAATATTTGAAGCATTGATAGTCATGAGGTATAGGCGGTCGGCAAGTTTACAGATACATGTATCATCCACAACTCCACCATCAGGATAGCAAAGCATTCCATAAAGAACCTTGCCTGCAGCAAGTCCGTTTACGTCATTGGTAAATATATGGTTAATGAATTTATCAGCCTCAGGACCAGATACAATAACCTCTCCCATGTGAGAAACATCAAATACTCCACAATGTTCTCTTACAGCATTGTGCTCATCAATGATTCCTGTGTATTGGATGGGCATGTCAAATCCTGCAAAAGGAGTGATAAGTGCGCCTAATGCAACGTGTTTGTCATATAGGCAAGTTCTTTTATTTGTCATATTGTTTAGGTTTATAAGTTTGGTTCTTCGTTTATTAGCCTATAAGTATATGTTTAGGTTGACCTAATAATTAAGTCCGATTGCAAATATAGAGAAAAGCGATGAAGACACAAAATAAAATCCAAAAAATCAATGTTAATAAAGTTAAAGTATAAAAAAGGTAAACTATATGTATCTTGTATTAAGTTGATTTCGATATTTATTAGTAAATTTGCGTTCTCAAAATAAAAGATGTATTCTGGTTAATGAAGAAGTTACAACAAATATTTTTACTATTTGCCTGTATTTTAGTTTTGGCAGTAGCAGCTGTACAACGTGATGGAAAACTATTGGGTAATCGGGTGTTCAGTAGTGATGAGAAAGGGGCAAAGAACAAGATTGATACCCTTCGTACATTGGATGATGGTACTGTAGTTATTAATACAACCTATTTAGCAAAGGATGTAAAAGGCTTTGGCGGTACTGTTCCATTAGAGATTTATTTAAGGAAAGGGAAAGTGCAGCAGGTAAAGGCTTTACATAACTCTGAGACACCCGAATTCTTTCAAGAAGCCAGTGAGTTGTTAGGTCATTGGAATGGTAAAACAACTGAGCAGGCGTTGGCAATGAAGGTAGACGGGGTTACTGGTGCTACATATACTTCAAATGCCATTATTGGTAATATGAAGTCAGGTTTGCAATATGCTGCTAAGAATGTGAAAGAGACCACTTTCTTTGATAAACTTGACTTACGAGCAAAGACTATTTTTGGTTTTATAGTTGTTCTTATGGCTGCTATAATCCCTTTGTTTGTTAAGAACAAGCGTTATCGTGTTTTTCAACTTTTGTTGAACTTTGTGGTTTTAGGATTATGGGGTGGTACGTTTATATCTTGGTCTGTCCTTGTTGGTTTTATGTCAGGCGGTATTAATGTGTGGATATCACTCATTCCTATTATTATGATGATAACAGCCTTTGTCTATCCACTCGTTGGAAAGAAGAACTACTATTGCACTCACGTCTGTCCTTTAGGTTCTGTACAGGAGCTAGCGGGTATGGCAAATCATAATAAGTGGAAGATGAGTAAGCGACTGACACAAAATCTTGAGCACTTCCGCAAGGTGCTGTTTTGGGTATTAATGCTCTTAATGCTTGCAGGTGTATGGTCACAGTGGATGGATTATGAGCTATTTGTAGCCTTTGTATTTACTTCTGCAGCTTGGGTAATTATTTTGATAGCTGTAATCTTTATTTTGCTATCGTTCTTTGTGTCACGCCCTTATTGTCGCTTTGTTTGTCCAATGGGAAGTTTCTTAAAATTGCCTACAATTAAGGTTACGAAGTGGGTATAAGAATGGAATATTAGCCTTTAATCCCAATCGCTCATTTACAAATACATAAGTAAAAGCCCTCACTTATCTGTTTATAGATAGGTGAGGGCTTTCTTATCGGGATGAATTTTCTTTACATTAATCCTTGTTGTTTATGATAAAAATCTATCCCCAAGGTTCAAGAAAAGGCAAAATAGCGTGAATGATTTGTGAATCAGTCGATTCTGTTTTTTGAGCCTTTCGACGCAAAACCTCGAAAAGACGGGGTTATACCAACTTCGGACAGAGCAG
>CAMUQM010000192.1 GCA_947095945.1 uncultured Prevotella sp. | reverse complement strand
AAGATGCTATCGACTTCTTCCTCTTCCTATGGTGCGGACCTGATAGTCCACTCTTTGACAAGTCAAAGATGGCTACCTTCGAACGCTACTTCGTTGCAGAGAAGGAGACCCATCACGAGGAGAAAGGCTACTACTTCGGTATGCGCGACAATGAAGAGATTGTCGATATGATCTTAGACGAGTTTGATGTCCCACTTCCTAATCGTCACGTCATCAATGGTCACATGCCTGTTCATGTTGTCAAGGGTGAGAACCCAATTAAGGCAAATGGTAAGCTGATGGTGATTGATGGCGGTTTCTCACAAGCCTACCACAAGGAAACGGGTATTGCAGGCTACACACTCGTTTATCACTCACGTGGTTTCCAGCTCGTACAGCATGAACCTTTTACATCGACAGAAGATGCTATCGAACGAGGAACAGACATTGTTTCAACCATTCAGATTGTTGAGATGAACCAACAACGACTACGCGTTGAAGACACAGACAAGGGTATAGAGTTACGCCTTCAGATTGAAGCACTCAAAGAACTTCTCTATGCCTACCGCTGTGGCTTCCTTACCGAACACGAACGTAAGACTCCACCAAAGGCATAAAAACAAAGAAGGGATGCACAATGTGTGTCCCTTCTTTTCTTTATACTGTGTTTAGCAGATCTTGTCAAGTCGACTATAACCGCTCATTCTCTTTAGAAATAAAATACCAGTTGTCGGATTCCCAAGCCCTATGCTCTCCATTGACAACCTCACGACCTGTATCCGTTACCTTTGCCCTGCCTCCAGAGAAGGGATAAGCAAACTTATACGTAGGCTCAATAACGATATTACCCAGCGTGTCAGCAAATCCGATAAGTCCGTCCTGCCCTACAATTCTGAAAAGTCCTTCCTGAGGGAAATCAGGTCCGTTGTCATAATTAAATGTATTAAACAAGAACTCACCTTCATTACTAAAACACCTGATATTCCCTTTATCATCAGCAACAAAACCAAGCTGAGAGATTGTATCCGTGAAAGCCAACGGATACGAACATTCTATAATGGTATCACCTTTCTCATCGGTATAACCAAAAAGTTCATTCTTCTCTACAACAACAAGTTTATCTGCTCGCCTGCTACAACTAATAGACAGCACAAGAAAACAAATCATTGTAAAGCAACTAAAATTACGTTGGATTTTCATCTTTCAACTATTTTAATTCATACAAAACGACCGAACCACTTCGATCAAAATATTCATGCCCTTCGACAGCAGTACCATTAAACAAGTCTACATGCCCATAAGCATCACTCCAGTTACACTGTGTAAAGATAATTACACCTTTTTTTCCTTTAAAGTCTTCTGCAGAACGACCTACGATAGGTTTACCGCCAATACGCCTCTCAACAAAACGAATGATATCCCTAACCCGATAGAGGTAGAGCTTTCTGTCTTTGCCTGAAGAGGTACTACCATCGCTACGCCTGATAGGCAGTCCGCTATAATTAAACGCATACGAAAGCCTGATAGCACAAGCATTCTGAAAAAATTTGCCATCAATGTTGACCTTAACTTTTCCGCCAATGAAAGCTCCCACGGCTTCTACATTAAGGTTCTTTACTTTTGAGAAATGATAGCTAAGTGTTGAATAAGAAATTTGAGCCATATAATTAAGTATTGTTTTCGCAAATATAGACAATAAGCCCTTACATGTAAAGTCTAAACGCCTTATTTTAAGTTAATTTCTTACATAATAATATAAGTTAACGAGTTGACAAGTTAACGAGTTAATGAGTTAACGAGTTATTTGTAACTATAAATTACAGTAGACATCGGTAATCATAATTATGACATACTGATGAGATCTCTGTTCAAATACACCACTTACGAATTATCTTTACATTTCACCCGACTATTTTACTAAAAAAACAAGTAAAAAACGCTTTTTTAAACACCCTTATAAATACCTTATTACAAGATAGTTATAAAATCATCATTCAAAAGGTGCTTAGTAAGGGTTCAAAAGGGCGTTAGTTAAAGTCGAAAAGGGCATCTTTAAGAAGCCAATTGGGCGTTAATTGAAAGCCTATTAAGCATTAGTTAGCTTTAAGATGTTTGAAAATTTATTACAAACTGCATAGATTCAGGCTTTGTCGTCAGGGCTTTACTCGGTAGGTTGTGCAGAATATTCTTGCATTTGTATTTTATGTTAAAGTCTTATATCAATACTGATTTTTCAAGATTTTTAAGTATCTTTGTGTTCGATTTTTTTTGCGTGCTATAAATGCTTGAAGCCTTTATATCTTTGTTGTAAAGGCAGAAAAACGGAGAACAGGCACGCCAGTTATAAATTAGAGACAGGATAATAAAATGAGGAAAATTATTATTGCGGCATCTATAGCATTACTTTGTGCCGCATGTGGAGGCGACGGAAATTCATTGGACCCGACACCTACACCCCCATCTACAGAGCAAAATGCGCCTGAGGTAACGACTGATGATATCGTTAAGTTTTTCAATCTCGATAAGCAACAGAATGTTTATCAGGCTTTGGAAACAGCAAAATCAAGTTTAGGAAATAAAACAGTCAATGGTAAGGTGATAAACATTACAGCTGTAAACATACTGAAAAGCGACGAAGAAAAGGGTACGTTTACATTGAGAGTAATGGGTAATAGCGGTGGCAAGACTTTCACTAAGGACGTAGAATACTCTGGCTTTGCACAGAAACCTTCTGATTATGAGATGACGATGCGTGCTGTTGCTGCGTGGAAGAAGGACGTTGAATATCTGAAAGACTTTGATTTCGATACACTTTATCGTCTGAAAGATAATAGCAAGTTTACAGCAGCCTACTTGCAGCAGTTTGTTGACCTCTCGTCTTCAGCTGTTGATGGCAGCAAGCATTATACCTTTACGCCAGCCGATTGGGCTAATACGACAATTAGTGATGTGCGCTATGAGGGCGGTAGTGCTTCGGGGCGTATTTTGTTCACGATTACTTATAAGGGCAGAAAGGGTAACACTGGTAATAGTTCGCCTAATATTCCTTTTGATAAGAACAAGTATTATGCTAATCTGGTAACTGCTAACAGCGAGCAGGCAAACAAGTTGTATATGCGTGGTGCCTATGAGCATGCAGATGTTTTCTACACCTCTTTTTTGAAGTTTGATACCGATAAGTTTGTACCTTATCTCAAGGGTAAGCACAAAGAAGATGGTGCAAATTCATTACGACTCTCAATCAACCTCGTTGCAAAAGATGGTCACGATACTGAGTTGGCTAACTTCGAAGTGGAAGTTACAGGCTTTAAGCCTCTTTCTGCACTGAATGATGAACTTCTTATTGCCAGCAGTACAGAGGTAGGAAAGTTCTTTGGTAAGTATTTTAGAAGTAAAGCTGATGGTGATTACTCACAAGCAGTAAAGGCGTTTAACCCAAGAGTATGGTTTAAGAATGTTCAGATGTCGTTAAAGCGTGGTGGCAGTCACATTGACTTATATCCAAACGAAGTGCAAGCTGGAAGTGGAGGCTATAATCTTACGGCATGGATACCCGGTAGCAACTTGGCAAAATACATGGATATCTACCTCTTAGATCCACGTATTGAGGTGTTGAGTGCTGTGAAATCTGGCAATTTCCTTGATGTCAAGTATAAGCTTGTTTATGTAAATGAGCTGGCAGTAACGGGTAAGGAACAAACTTTGCGTGTACACCTCTTAGCACCTTAAAGTTGCTCAGTAACGTAAGCCGATTTGGACAATTGGAAAGTTTTTCGTAATTTTGTACAATGAATGATAGGACATCCCTTTCACCTTATATATATTATAAGGAGGTCGGGATGACAAATAAAAGCTATCATGCGTAGTAATGTAGAAATTACATGAAACAATAACTATGGCAAAATTAACAGTAAACAATTACGATGAGCTTGCTGCCCGACTGGGCGAGAAGCTTGGTGAGAGCGAGTGGTTACTCGTTGACCAAGAGAGAATTAACCTCT
>CAMUQM010000191.1 GCA_947095945.1 uncultured Prevotella sp. | reverse complement strand
ATGCTATAAACGTCTACCTTGCCATCGTTTGGCTGAGCAGTGAAGGTCTTGATACCTGTTGGAACAACGCCCGGGTCAACCTCAGAACCGTCAGAACCACAAACCTTGACAACAATGTTGTTACCTGCATCCTCCATCACCTTCTTAGGGATAGTGAAAGTCTTGGTGTTAGCAAAGTAGATAAGCTGGTTCTTGCTGTTATAGATCTTGAAACCAACAACATGGCTATTCTTTGCCTCCATAGTATAGGTGCGCTTACCATTGACATCTTTCTGTGTCTTGACAATTGCGTAACCCTGACCGAGGCTGTCTGTCTTGAACTGATCCCATGAACCGAAGTCGCCCATAGTACCTACACGTACAGCATCATTGAAGTCTGTACGTTTTGCATCAGGAGCAGCATCTGGATAGATAGCTTGAGTAGGACGGATATGATCGTCAATGAAAATCATATTGTTAGCAGGACCCTTAGGGAACTGTTGCATAAATTTCTTTGCTTTCATCCACTGTGCCTGTGTAGTGTACATGGTTGTATTGCTGTAGTCACCGATTACAGAGCCATTCACGTTATAGAAGTGACCCCACGCCTCGAAGAAGCTTGAGAGGTCCTGCTTAGCTGCATAAGAACATGCCATAGCAAAGAGCAAGTAGTCCTTATCACCCTGACAGTTTGCTGTACCCTGACCTTCGAGACGGTGGGCGCGGAGATAATCAAGACACTTGTGCCAGAACTGATTGTCAAGACCTGTTGCATGGAACATCAAATAGAGCTTGTAATACATTTGGGTTGTTCCCCATGTACCATACTCAAACCACTTCTGCTTGTTAGCAAAGCGGTCAGCATAAGTTGAGACAGCACTCTCGCAAACACCGTCATATCTCTTACCGTCAACATCGTTGTAAGAGCATCTCTCAGAGCGGCTGGTTACACGACCAGAGGTGAACATAATCATGTTAGAGTACATATTCACAGAGATCTCAGTCATACCTGCAGTGTTGAACAACTGCTGGTGGTTGTGACCGAACTCGTGAGCAGGACCCCAGAGTGTACCGTCACCCCACTTCATCTTGTCGTAGTTGAGTACGTCGCCCAAAGTGTTGTAGTTATAATAGGTACCACCTGTTGTAGCATACATATAACCATGGTCTACAGCAGTAGCATTGAGAACGTTGTTGCACTTATCTTTCTTAGAAGCACGGAAGCCCATGAGGTCATCCTCACGCTGTACGATGCTATTCCAGATTTCAACAAGTTCCTTCATATGAACAGGAGTGTACTCCTTGCAAGCATCACTTGGCATGTGCATAACAATCAGTTCGCCCTTCATATTGAAAGCCTTTGCCCAAACAAGTTTATCAGACTGCATAGCCTTCCAATCATCATTAGTATCGCCCTTTGTGAGGTCGAAGTAACCATTGACCTGACCACCCTCAATGTGGATGTTCATATCCTTATAATCCTTGAGCGCCTTACCATTGTTAAAGGTACGACCAATATAGTTTACGAAAACGTTGTTCTCACCCTGATTAAGGATGATATTTAAACCCTTCTTTAGTCTATAGTACTTACCTGCACTACGTGTACCTAATGGTACCAACTCAATCTCTACGGTAGCATTCTCAGGAACATCATCACCGAGGAAGACGAAGAGGTCCTCACCATCACGAGCAGTAATACCTGTTGGGTTAGTCAAACTACCATAGTTGTAGCCAATACCCATAGAACGTGCCCAAGCACCATACTCATTCTCGCTGTAAGCCTTGTAGTCAGCAATACGGAACTTCTTCTCCCAATTGCGACCACTTGCATAGTTCTTCCAACTCTGCTTCTTAATCTTCAGGACAACCTCCTGCAACCCCTGTGGAAGTTTATCAGTTGCCATCTTTGCCTTCAATGCCTCATCGGTCATTGCCTTCACCTCTGCAGTTACCTCAGTAGCTGCGCTGTTGGTGAAATAAGCAGCAACCTTTGCTGCATACTGGTCAACATTCTTCGTCAAGTCAACACGTGCCTTGTAAGCATCCTGCTGCTCCTTGAGCTTTGCTTGATCGATAGTAGCCTCCTTGAAGAGCCACTTGTTAGCATCGTTGTTATTGTACCAGCCTACTGGGTGATAACCCTGACTCTCGGCACAGTGGATACCAACATTACCAGCATCAAGCATCTCGAAAGCCAACACGTATGGGTCGCTCTCGTTAAGTTTGAAGTCGAAGCCATTGCCCTGCTCATCAGCAGTTGTATAGAAACGGCTTGTTGCACCATTCTGCTGTGCGATATACTTACCAGTAACTGCATTCTGGAAAGTGTAACGATCATTGCTTACCTTCACTAACTTCCAGCAGTAGCTGTAATCAGTATTGTTGTAGCCACCAGTAGACAATTCGCCAACAATATAGTCCTCACGCATTGATCTGCCGTAAACCTCAGATACAATCTGATAATACTTATTGAGATCCTTACGTGGGTCGACAACTTTTGTCAACTGAGCCAAACGCTCAAGTACCTGCTCCTTGGTAAGCGTAGTTACTGGATCAAGACGGAACTCGCTTGGTCCAAGGGCTGTTTTACCATTGTCCTTCAATGGATGCCAGCGTACAATATCTTTTTGTGCATCAAGATGCCAACACCAATCGCCGTCATTCTTATTATTATAGATATTGAAGTATGACTTGCCAGTACCAGCCGACATTGCCTGATAAACAATCTGGAACTTGTAAGCATCGTTTCCTGTCTGATAGATAACGTTGTTACTATTGACATTCTGTACGTACTTACCATCCTTCAAACTCTGAATGGTGTACTTATCGCCACCTTTAGCATGAAGAACAAAGACGTTAGCATAATCTGTTGCTACAGAGGTAAAGTTCTTACCGTGCAGCGTACCTTTATCATCAGCATAGACATGAAGGTCAGTACCTTTTTGACGCTTGTCATTAACAATGTAATAAACTCCCGGTTTGAGTTTCTGATTCTCTCCATCAGCAGTTGGCGCCGCAGAGAGCATCGAAGCTTTCGCAACACTTGGCACAGCAACGGTCAGAGCCAGTGCTGCCATGAGTGTCTTCTTGCGTAAAAATCTTTCGAATAACATAGATGTATTTAATAAGTAGTTGTTTTTTAGGTTTCTCTTCGGTAAGTATCAAGTTTGCTTTCACCCCTTTTTAGGACAGTGCGGAGGCTCCGCACTTGTGGTGTTCACGCCCCGCACCTTTCGTGCGAAGGTGTAGCACATCACCTGAATAGTATATTAACGAAGACAACCCACTGGCATAGGGGGACTATGCCAGTAGGTTGGGATATAGGGATTAGAGACCTAACTGCTCCTTCTTCCAAGCCTCATCGTGATAAACATAGAGGTGGAGTTCAGCAAGGTACCAGTATGAAGAACCACCACCATTGTTGATGTTTGTACCGTTCTTGCGCTGTGTAGGCTCGAAGCGGATATGGGTGACAGTTGCACCATTTGTCTTTGTGTAAGAGAGCGGCTCGCTCACTGCATTCGCAGAACGATAAGTTACGTGAGTTGATACAGGTGTAGCAGCTGTGATAACATCAGCAGAAGCATAGATATTTGCCTTCTTAGGGTTACGGTCATTGCTTGTCACCTTGTTCTCATCGAAGCCAATGTAGAATGTACCGTTGATACCCTCATTAAGTGTGATATCAATGTGTGGACGTGGGTCACTTGTGCTACCGTTACTCTTTGTCTGGAAGTAAGTAGTCTTGTTACCGTCAACCGCAGAACCAATCTCATGACCCGGCTGCATTGAGTTAGAAGAAACCATACTTGCAGTAAGAGGAATCTCAACAGCCTCTGACCACTCATTAGCCTGAGCAGTAGCTGTTGCTGGAGCATCTGTGTTCTTACCTCTGAGACCCTGAGTTGTTACGGTGATAGTGTAGTTGCCTGCAAAGTTGAATACATCATTGAGAACACAAGATGTCTCAGTTGCAGCAACCTCCTTCACTGACTCAGGAACGC
>CAMUQM010000190.1 GCA_947095945.1 uncultured Prevotella sp. | reverse complement strand
CGACAATTTTCTCAGTAAGTTTACGGCGTTCCCTCTTCTCCTTACTCACAGAGTATGACATGGTATAATAAGCATGAAAAATTATGACAAAACATCATCCCCAATGCTTTTTTTACCTTACCTCTGTTCTTCACCTTCCCAGAACTCCCAGCTTGCGAAGGCTTGTAGGAGAAGCATTTCAAGACCATTCTTTACGACTGCTCCACGCTCACGACCTTTTGCCATAAATAGGGTTTCGTCAGGGTTATAAAGCAGGTCATAGAGTAGGGTATGACTATCCATTGCTTCGTATGGAAGGGTAGGGCACACATCAGTATTGGGATACATACCGAGTGGAGTACAATTAATAATAACATTATACTCGCGAATAACCTCAGGTGTAACCTCTTCGTAGGTTAAGACATCAGTTCGCTTTGTACGTGATACAAACTTTGTTTCCAATCCAAGTGACTTTAAGCCATAGTTAATAGCTTTTGAGGCACCACCTGTACCGAGGATAAGAGCTTTTTTGTGATGACGTTCAAGAAGTGGCTCAATACTTCGTGTAAACCCTATTACATCACTATTAAAACCTTTAAGTATTGTTTTATTTCCTTTGTGAGTGACCCGAATAACGTTTACGGCACCGATAGCTTTAGCTTCTGGACTAAGGCTGTCAAGATAGGGGATGACCTGTTCCTTATAAGGAATGGTCACGTTCAACCCACGTAATTGAGGATTAGCATCAACAACCTCTTTGAAATCCTCTATTGATGGAATTTCAAAGTTGATGTATTGGGCATTGATGTGTTCATTCTCAAATTTCTCATTGAAATAGCCAATAGAGAAAGAATGCCCTAATGGGTAGCCAATTAGTCCGTACTTGTCCATATCTTTAACTTGTTCTATAAATTATTTTATTCATCCGTTGCATCGAATGATATTCCACTTACAAACAGACTTCCTGTCACTTCTATCATTCTAATCAGTCACTTAACAATTTGTTTTACAGTAGTTTAAAGTGAAGTGTTAAATGTGACAGGAAAACGAAATCAAAACTATATTGATAATATAGCTAATAATCTCTCCTTTCCTTATTAGGATTTTGTAAGTCAATATCTCAGAAAAGTCCTATTTCTCTGCAAAATACATTGTACAGATACCGAATGTCAATCGGCGGAAAGAGCTTTTCGCAAAGCCCGCCTTTTGGAATATCTCCATCATCTTTTCACCTTGTGGGAAAGCCTCAACAGTCTTGTTAAGGTATTCGTATGCACTTTTATCTTTTGAGATAAACTTAGCATAGTTCAGCAAGAAAGTGTTAGAATAGATGCGGAAAAGTTGTTTCATAGGGAACTTAACAGGCGTTGTCAGTTCTACTATGCTTAGATGTCCGCCCTTCTTCAGTACACGACAAATCTCGGCAAGTCCTTTGTCGAGGTTCTGGAAGTTACGAATACCGAATGCTGCTGTCACAGCATCAAACGAATTGTCAGGAAAAGAAAGGTTAAGACAGTCTTCCTTTTGGAATGAAATGACATCACTCAGTCCTGCAGCTTTTACCTTTTCACGACCGATAGCCATCATACCTTCAGAAATATCTGCACCAATAAGATGTTCTGGCTTCAGCTCTTTAGCTGCAAGAATGGCAAAGTCGCCAGTACCTGTAGCAATGTCAAGCATCTGCTTTGGACGGAAAGGCTGCAACTGACGAATAGCTTTTTTACGCCACCCCTTATCAATATTTCCGGAAAGACGATGATTTAGGGTGTCATAAGTTGGTGCGATGTTATCAAACATCTCTTCTATAAGTTTCCCTTTCTCGCCCTCTCCATCATAGGGCTTAATCTTTTCCTGTTCGTACATAATTCTTTTAATTCATAATTCATAATTCATAATTCATAATTATGATTACTATTCTTTGATATGTTATTAGAGCATATTAGGTGTTAAGCACTGAATAGTTCTAATCAAAATTATGAATTTAGAATTATGAATTTAGTATTTATCAATTTACTTTCTTAAAGCTAAGTACTCCTTCACGTTCTTTTCGATACGTGCAGCAATATCACCCTCTTCAGCAGCCTTGTCAAACTTCTCGCCTGTGATATGCTCGTAAAGCTCGATATAACGGTCGCTAACAGTCTCTGCATATTCATCTGTAATCTCAGGCATTGTCTGTCCAGGCTCATTCATAAAGTTGTGCTCAATAAGCCACTGACGAAGGAATTCCTTTGAAAGCTGCTTCTGAGGTTCGCCTTTCTCAAGTTTCTCCTCGTAGCCTTCTGCATAGAAGTAACGACTTGAGTCTGGTGTGTGAATCTCATCAATGAGGTAGCACTGACCATCACGCTTACCGAACTCATACTTAGTATCAACAAGTATCAAACCCTGCTTTGCAGCAATCTCCTGACCACGTGCAAAGAGTTTGCGTGTCCAGTCTTCGATGATTGCATAGTCTTCTGCAGAAACAATACCCTGCTCAATAATCTCTTCCTTAGAGATGTTCATGTCGTGACCTTCGTCAGCCTTAGTAGTTGGAGTTACGATTGGCTCTGGGAAACGCTCGTTCTCACGCATACCATCAGGGAGTTTTACGCCACAAATCTCGCGACATCCGTCCTTGTAGGCACGCCATGCAGAACCTGTAAGGATTGAACGGATAATCATTTCAACACGAAAGCCTTCACACTTCAGACCAACAGTTACCATTGGGTCAGGAGTAGCCAACTTCCAGTTAGGACAGATGTCTGTTGTCTGGTCAAGGAACTTGGCAGCAATTTGGTTTAAAACCTGTCCTTTGAATGGTATTCCCTTTGGTAGTACAACGTCGAATGCAGAGATTCTGTCGGTAGCTACCATGACGATAAGATCGTCGTTGATGTCATACACATCACGTACTTTGCCGTGATAAACACTCTTCTGTCCATCGAAATGGAATTCAGTCTTTGTTAATGCTTTCATTGTTTTTTGTTTATAGAGTCCTATCTCTTGTTAGCCTTATCGTGTGCCTCGTAGGCATTCACGATACGCGTAACCAATTTGTGTCTTACAATATCTTTCTTGTCAAGATTGATGACCGAGATACCATCCACACCATTTAGAATCGAAAGTGCTTCCTTTAATCCACTCTTCTCTGCATGAGGAAGGTCAATCTGAGTCAAGTCACCCGTGATTACCATCTTTGTATTCCAACCCATACGTGTTAAGAACATACGAATTTGTGCTGGTGTCGTATTCTGTGCTTCATCAAGGATTACAACAGCATCGCTCAGTGTTCGTCCTCGCATAAATGCTAATGGAGCAATCTGAATGATATGCTTATCCATCATATCTTGTAGTTTGACAGCAGGAATCATATCCTCTAAAGCATCATAAAGTGGTTGAAGATATGGATCAATCTTATCCTTCATGTCACCCGGAAGAAAGCCAAGCTTCTCACCTGCTTCAACAGCTGGACGTGATAAGATAATCTTCTTTGCAGACTTCTCCTTAAGAGCCTTTACTGCCAAAGCTATACTGAGATAAGTCTTACCTGTTCCAGCTGGTCCGACAGCAAATATCATGTCGTCTTTCTCGAAAGCATCAATCAGTTGCTGTTGATTTTCCGAGCGTCCTTTGATAGGTCTGCCCGATACAGAATAAACAAGGACGTCCTTTACCGCATCTGCTTTGGTCTTACGACCTTTCACGATATCAAGGATGTCCTCTGCTGTTATGGTGTTATACCGCTCCACATGCTTGCGCATGGTTTCAATGTCTTCTTCAATCTTTACCATCTCCTCTTCATCACCTAAGATGCGGATAACGTTGTCTCTTGCAACAATCCTCAACTTCGGAAAGAGCGACTTTATCATCTGGAGGTGACCGTTGCCAACCCCATAGAAGACCACAGGGTCTATATCTTCAAGAACTATATGCTTTTCTATCAATTTATTCTCTTTTATATTTGTTCGCAAAGTTACTATAAAATAATGATACTTACAAATTATTCTTAATTCATAATTCGCAATCA
>CAMUQM010000189.1 GCA_947095945.1 uncultured Prevotella sp. | reverse complement strand
TTTACTTGAAACTAATTATGTATTTTGTATATTTTACTTCATCCATCTTGTACGCGTGGTCTACATCCATCTTTACAGGACGCTTCTTACCTTCCACTTGTACCTTCTCATTGACAGCCACAACAAAGTCGTTGCCATCAACGCTCTTTAATACGCCTTTGACTTTCTTTCCGTCCTTACCGAGCACCTCAACTTCCTTTCCAATAAAGTTCTGATACTGCTGAGGAACCTTAAATGGCTGTCCTAATCCTGCAGAGCCAACCTCAAGTTCGTAATCTTCTTCGTCACGTGAAAGACGATCCTCGATATACTTGCTCAACTCTACACAATCTTCAATCCATACGCCATCAGCATGGTCAATCTCAACGACAATCTTGTCGTCAGAACTGATTTGAATGTCAACAAGGAAGTATTCCTTACCTTCCAGCCACTCATCAACGAGACTTTTTACAACGTTTTTATCTATCATAAGCGTTTTAATATGAAAAATGAGGGACTATTGAAAGCCCCTCATTCCTCTGAACGTTTGCAAAGTTACGAATATTTTCGCCACACACCAAATGTTTTACGGCTTTTTTATCAGCAGATAAGCGATTTAGACGGAACAAAAGACAAGTCCAACAACTCATTCCTTTTCCACTTCATCCTGTTCATTTGCATGCGGGTTTTGCTTTAGCACAAAAACCACAGCTAAACCTATGGCTGCCGTTATCATAATTCCAGCTATTACATCATGCCCATAAAAAGCTAAAAGTGTCGACAATCCAATAAGAATTACGACAATAGAATATCCCATCCATTGCCCTCTTCTACTTTCTTTCAATCCACTTGTAACAATATCCCTTTCTGTACTTATGCGGTGTTCTACCTGCTGCTCCATCAAACATAAGTACGTTCTGGAGCATCAGGGATAACCTCTCCATAAGCCTTAAAATCTTCAGGAGCAGGCAAAGGACCACGAAAAGAGTGTTCCGTTTCTAATGCCATAAATGCACTTTCTATCTTGGTGCGTTGTTCTGGTTCTAAGGTTTCAAGAATTTTATTGATATCGGTTATTCTTCTGATAACTCTTCATTCGTAGGCAACGTGGACACGTTTTGTTTAGTCTTTTCCCATTTATCGTTTTCCATAATTTAACCGTCTTAAAACAGCATTCATATCATTTGCTATAAGCCTTGTATCTCGCTGCAAATCTTCAAAGTCGTTTCCGTGCAGATAGCGTTCAAAGCGCCTCCTTGACATAATACCAATCACAGACAAGAAACCTGACCGCATCGTTGGTCTTTCTGAAAACAAGACCGACGTGGTAACTTTCTTCTGTTCTTTTTTCTTTATAAGTTTCATAACGACAATGATGTTCTTAAATGAACACGCCACAAATTTACATATTTTGTTCGAGAATTCCAAGCCTTCACGTAATTATATTTTCGTGTTATAAGAAGAAAAACACCATTTTCATTAGTCCGAAGAAGCTTACCAAAATCAAAATCCTTTCGAGAACATAAATATTTATTTTCACGAAGAGAGATAATTTTCAAAACGTATCTAATTGAAAAATAAAGAAGTTACCTTGTTGCATAAACTAAACAGGTAACGATTTGGAAACGAGCGAACTGCTTTTAGTCGCGGGTTTCTGCATTAACAAAGAACGCTTGCTATTCTATTTGCAAAGATAATCATTTGCTTTGAATAACAAGCGTTTTTGATGAAGATTTCTCTCTTTTGCTTTGTCTTCGTTTTGGGGAAAGACAGGGATAACGAAAAGTGGTTACAATCCTCTTCCTCTTTTCTTCTTTTTCTTGGCTTGGTTTCTGAGCCTGTGTTGCCATACTGTCTCGGCATAATCATCACCGTGTGTCTGTGGGTTGATTAACCCACCTGCTCCGGAAATGATTTCTTCGGCTGCATTTATGGCAGTACTTGCCACATTGCTTACGGCTTGTGCAATAGATGAACTTTCATTTGTGTTGGCAGGTGACGTATAGGAGCGGCTGGCAGGGATAAAATGATAACCTGTATCGGATTGAGCGTTATTCTTCGCCGGCTCATTTTCCATTGTCGTGGCTTTCTTTGGTTCTGTCTTGTTGCTTATCTCGAAGTTCTTCTGCAAGGAACGGTAACCAAACTCCCTGCCGATTTCGGAAGCCTTGAACGATTGTCCACCAAATAAGAACTTCAAACCATAAACCTTGCCCTGCTTGTTCTTCAAGCGTTCAATGGTGATGCCGTTCTTGTTCAACTCGTAAAGGAACATGGAATGCCCTGTGATGCCTGTACCTTTATATTTGTTGAGCAAGGCGTAGCAGATCTGCTGCACCTACTGCTTTGTTTGTTCTCTTGTTGGGTTAGCTTTTGTCTTTTTGTGTGTCCTTTCCGCCTTTACTTCCTTTGCGATGGTCAATCCGTACTTACGGCTAAGATCTTCTGCCACCCTTGCTGCTCGGTTGCTCACAAAGGTGGTGTCATACACCTCTCCGTACAGGTTGATGCGGTTGGCAATGATATGGATGTGCATATTGTCGGTGTCCTTGTGCGTTACTGCCACCCATTGATGGTTGGCAAGTCCCATGCGTATTGCAAAGTTTGACGCAAGGTTACGGACGGATGCAAGACTCAATCTTTTCTCGTCTTTTGGGGCTATGCCGATTTCCATGCGGAGGAACTTGTTTCTGCACCGTGTGTTGTTGTAATCGCTCACCATCTTCATTTCCTCGTAAATCTCCTTTGACGTAGTACCGCAGAGATTGTGAAAGAAAAGCGTTTTTCCGAGTTTTCCCTCTCTGAAAATATACTCCAGTGCATTACTGCCATGTGCTATTGCCTTACATTTTCCTATCATTCTCCATCAGATTTAAGAGTTTAATTGCTCTTTCCTCAATACGATATTTGGGATTAAAGAAACGCTTAAATGCTTCCCTTGCCAAATAGGAAAGGCTTTGGGTAATCAGTACCCACGCATCATCCTTTACCTTGATAAGGCTGGAAATATGTATAAAGAAGTAGGCAGTTCTCCTCAACACCTCTATGGCTTCCTTTTCATTGTCCGTCATCTTGGGAACAGAAATAACCTCTCCACTAAGAAGCATCTCGCGACAGTAATCTGAGAATTTCCGCCCTGTACTTTCCGCCTTTGATTTGATACGCTGCTTTTCCTCTAAGGTACATCTTACCTTGATGAACTCCGTCTTGTTCATCCGCTGTTCTTCGTTTCTCTGCTGCTGCCATCGGGCAGTCTTGCTATTGTATCTGTTCATATAAAAGTTCTTTTTTCTCTGTTTTCAATCTTGCTTAATTTCTAATGGCTGACCGATGAGAACGGAGTAATTACGGTCTAACCTCCCCGATGGCTTAGCAAGGGGAGCAAGCGCAGTTTGTGGGTACAAACTGACGTCTTGCAATACTATCCAATAGGCTGTTTACGCACAAGGCGTTTTGCCGTTGAAACGCGATTGCTGTGCATTCTGTGTTTAACAGCGTTCGTGATGTTCTCATCGTTCAGACGTCTGCTTAGCAAAAATATGACGTCATTTCTGGTCAAATAAGACGTCATATTTTAATGCAATTGTAGGATTAGAGCATGAAATAATTCTTTTGAAATTCCTTCCTCGTCCCTTTCCCTGCGGTTTACAGTCTTCTCCATTTCTCTATATCCTCGCCATATTCCTCCAAGTGGCTGCGCACGATGTTCTCGATGAAGCTTGACACGTTGGCTCCCTTGTCGCCCAACCTACGGACGATGAAGTCCGCACGTTCCTGTGTCTCCCTGCTCAGATAAACCGCCTTTCGGTCGCTCAGTTTGGTCGGAACAAGGAACGCCTGCTTGTAGGCTTCGAGCGTTCCCCTTCTCATCTTGGCACTGATACGCCGTTGAACGGTTGCATTCTCTGTATGCAGTGTAGGTTCGGATGGCTCGGAAACTATTACTTCTCGGCAATCTGTTTCATTTGATGGAGCTTTTGCCTGTGGTTGTTCTTCCACCTCGTCTTCTGTATCTCCCA
>CAMUQM010000188.1 GCA_947095945.1 uncultured Prevotella sp. | reverse complement strand
TGACCGGTTGGAGAAACGAGAATATTCTCGACTGTGCTCGCTATCTCTCTGATATCAAAAAGCCTGTATGGATAAGACATGTTTTGGTTCCGGGCATCAATGATGATGATGCTTCACTGCACAATCTTCGTGCTTTTATAGACACTTTAAGCAACGTTGAGCGTGTCGATGTGCTGCCTTATCATGATTTAGGAGTCTATAAATGGGAGCAATTAGGAATCCCATACGCACTCACTGATGTCAAAACCCCTACGGAGGAAAGTGTACAATATGCGCGAAAGGTATTAACAGAGTAATGCCTTTCCACGAATATAGAGTATAAACTCGAATAGTCAAGGGTTTGTGTTTGTAAACTATTTAGCCTTAGCACCACTGGTGTTTGCTATTAACACCTGATGTGCTGAGCAACAGCACGTCGGCTAAAAGTGGGTTGTAAGGTTTGTCATTACCATTATATAATATAGAAATGCCCAATGACTAAGTTATGTCGGACATGTAAATCAAATAGTAGTAGCCCTTGCCACTTAACATCTCATCCCTCAAATCTATAATATCTCACGTGCTATCCACGCACAGGCTTCCGCATCAGCGAGGGCGTGATGGTGGTCAGTTAGTTCATAGCCGCAGGCAGAAGAAACCGTTTGCAGTTGATGGTTTGGTAGGTGAGGGAACTTACGACGAGCCACTTTCAGCGTATCAAAGAATTCATAATCAGGATAATCCATTTGATAGGTATAGAAAGAAGCCTTCAAACAACCTTTGTCAAATGGTGCGTTGTGGGCTACCAATGGTAGACCTTTTATCATTGGTTCTATCTGCTTCCATACCTCACTGAACACTGGGGCATCATCCGTATCTGCACACGTCAACCCATGCACCTGCGTACATCGCCAATGATAATAATTCGGTTCGGGCTGTATAAGGGAATAAAAACTGTCAACAATCTCTCCTCCCCTTACTACTACCACGCCCACTGAGCATACACTACACCGCTCAAAGTTTGCTGTCTCAAAGTCAATTGCTGCAAAGTCCTGCATAGTTCTTTATAAATTTGTTAGTCGTTTGCTACATCTTAATTCTATAGATGAGGCTCTACGTTGTGCAACATAAAGTTTCAGACATACAAATATATTAAGTTTTAGCGAAAACTGGAAACTTTTACCGCTACTAAATTACAAACGTACTTGAAGATTCTTATACATATTTGTTTCTCAAAGAAAGAATAGTTCAGCAGTTTCCTAAAGTTTAAGTGGAATCAACTTAACAATCTGATTAATGATACACGAAACAATAAAACTAACAAATAATAAAGCTATATATTCTAAGAAGAGATATTTGAATTGGGCAATAAAAGAAGGAAATAAATAAAATAAGAACCAAGAATGAATCATCCATATGTTCATTGAATGACGACCAATAGCAGAGAGTATAGGAATGTTAGCCTTTCCTTGTGACAGAAGAACAAATGAAACAATGAAAGTTATTGCATAAAAGGGGCTGAAGAGGGCAGTAGGTATATAATACTTAATAACTGATGCTATAACTAAGATGGCAAAAACAAGAATCTTTCCGTAGGATTTTTTTGCCAGCAATACGCTAAGTTTAGAAAATAGCTCTGTACGTTTTAGCATTGCTCCCAAACTGAATGGGAATAGTAAGAAACCTAAGTACAGAAGGTTATAAAGAATAGGTGAAGATGTTTTATACTGTACACCAAGTTTTGAAATTAATAAACCGGAAATGAAAAAGATAACAAATGTAATTAAACAGATGTATCTTGCTTTTAAGCGAGACATTTGTTTAAATAAAAAAGGATAAGATAGAGAAAGTAATGAATAAGGAAAAAGAAACCAACATTCATAGTTCCAGCTTGAATAAAAAGAACTATAATTCAATATAATGTCTTTAATACTTCCGGGATATTTTGAACTATCTCCTATGAAGTGACCGATAGTTACAAATATCGAAATGATAACCCAGTAGTGAAGATAAAGTTTGAGGATTCTACTAAGGTGATGCTTATCACCCTTCTGAAAAACATAGAATAAGCCATATCCTCCAAGAATGGTGAATATTTGTACAGGAACATCTATTCTATTGATAATGTCATATAATGGAATCCCTCCTATATGAATAAAATTAATACCAAAGCCAGACCCGAGATGACAGCCCAACATCATAAGGAGAGCTACTCCTTTAAGCAATACAGTTTCTTCTTTTGTCATTGCATTAAAGCGTTTTAATGCGATGCCTTATACTCAAATTACAAAAGTTAAAGCCAAGTACCTACATGAGAAACGTGGACGCATTCATCCACGTTCAGAGGTACTTGGCGGAAACCTACAACAAGAGATGAGAAACGCCCACGCTATCGTGGACGTTCACTTATTCATCCATTCTTGTTGTTCATTCTACCGCCAAGTTTCCTGAACGTTATTGAATAAATAGCAAACGCTAAATTATTAAACCACAAAATGGGACAGGGTACACACCTGCACACCAAGTCCGACTGCAAAGTTACAACTTTATTTCTATTCTTTTAGGTTGATAACGAGTTATTTCCAATCTTTTTCTTACTTTTGCAAAAGAAGCATCTACTGCTATAAAAATACTTTCTATGGGGGCAAATAATTACACACCAAGTTTAGATAAATACCAGATTCCTGTTGTAGAAGCCAGTCAGGGACATCATCTTGTACTGGCATCACCGGGCTGTGGTAAGACACATATCCTCGCAGAGAGGATAAAATATGCACGAGAAAGGGGTGTGAAGTATGAGGATATGCTCTGTCTGACGTTCACAAATCGTGCTGCAAGGGAGATGACCAACCGTATTCAAAAGGTGGTGGGAGGTGATTTCTCCGAACTAATGGTGGGTAATGTGCATCGTTTTTGCTCTAAGTTCCTCTTTGAGCAGGGTAGGATACCAGCTGATTCAGCCATTATTGATGACGAAGAGGCGGTGAGTATTATTGCGGATTATCGTAATGAAGATGAAGAAGGAGTGACAAAAGATTTCAACCGATACAAAGGTTATCAAACGATTATCTTCTTTCAGCATTTCATCTATCAGATGGAACACCGCCATCCATGGAAGTATTACCTTCATCCAGAGAGCTTTACGGATGATGATAGGGAAGCTGTAAAGCATATCTGTGCCTCACAAAAGATTGAATACGACGAGCAGGCGGTAGTGAATATCTATCATCATGCGCAGGAATATATGGACGAGGCGAATGCGCCCGGACTTGATGGGAAGACGACTGATAGGATTCGTGTACTGCTTTGGAAGATGTATTACGCTAATTGTTACGCCCGATATAAGGAGGAAAATCACCTTTTCGATTTCGAAGATCTGTTGCTTTATACTTACGATATCTATCATTCTGACCCCACTTGCAAGCGTTATTCGTGGATACAAGTGGATGAGGTGCAGGATCTTAATGGTATGCAGCTCGCTATTATTGACTTGCTGACGGCAGAGGACAACCCGATGGTGATGTACTTAGGCGACGAACAGCAAGCAATCTTCTCTTTTATGGGGGCAAAGGTGGAAACGCTGACCCTCTTGAAGATGCGTTGTAAGGGAAATATTCACCACCTGCAACGCAATCATCGTTCGCCAAAATATCTGCTCGATATCTTCAATGATTATGCAGAAAAGCAATTGAAGATAGATCGCGAACTACTCCCTCTTTCTGACAACGACACAAAGGCAAAGCCCGGGGACTTGAGAATCATACATAGTAGTACGATTGAAGCAGAACACAAAGATGTTGCCACTGAGGCTCTCCGCCTTTATGAGCAAAATAAGGAAGAGCGTACAGCCGTCATCGTGAGTGCTAATTCGGATGCTGATCGTATCAGTGAAGCTATGACGGAAGCCGGACTAACCCACTTTAAGGTCTCTGGTCGCGACCTTTTTGACACACCAGATGTCAAGTTGTTGTTGGCACATTTGAGTGTTCTTTCTAACGAACATAACTCTATTGCGTGGACAC
>CAMUQM010000187.1 GCA_947095945.1 uncultured Prevotella sp. | reverse complement strand
GATGTTATTACCATCTACAACGCCAGATAATGTAAAAGATATTATCAAAAAAAAGAGAAAATAAAACTTGAAAAATAAGTACTAAATTTCTATTCTTTTCTTCGTTCGTTGAGTTTTTTTTCGTACTTTTGCGACACGTACATATCAAAAACGGCAAAAACTCTTACATTTTATCCACTTGACATACAAACCTAATAAAAATTGGGATTTTTATTTATTCATTTAATAATCCAACGGCTTTTATGTAGAGGATAAGAAAGCGGAGTTAATAAGATATTACTATAATCTAATATATGAAGAAACACAACAAGGGCTGGCACCGAAGACATTAAGATCTTCGACGTCAGCCCTTAATATGGGTTATAAAAGATAGCACTTATACCATTGCTTCTTTTATCTTTTCTACAATATATCTCACATCATCGTCTGAAACCAATGGACCACTTGGCAAACACATACCGAACTTGAAAAGATTCTCGCTAACACCATTTACGTAAGCAGGACAATCCTTATAACAAGGCTGCTTATGCATTGGCTTCCAAAGAGGACGGCTCTCGATATTAGCTTTATCAAGGAAAACACGCATAGCCTCAACATTTGCATTAGGTTCGCAATCAGTATGTGCCTCATCTACTGAATGAATAACACCAGCTGCACCACCTACAGCTCCCTGTACTGTCGTCTTATAAGCATTCTCCTGACCTTTAACCTTAACTGAAGGATCAAGAACCATTGTGTTCAACCAAAAGTTAGAGTCATACTCTGGTGAGGGATTTGCATGGAAAGTAATTCCATCTATTTTGCTGAAAGCCTCTTCGTACAAATGAGCAATATGACGATGATGGGCAATATGCTCATCAAGCACTGTCATCTGACCACGACCGATACCTGCACAGACATTACTCATACGATAGTTATATCCAATCTTCTCGTGCTGATAGTAAGGGTAACCTTCACGAGCCTGTGTTGCATAAAACATCACTTCGTTGCGAGCATTCTCATTAGGACAAACCAGTGCACCACCACCTGATGTGGTAATCATCTTGTTTCCATTGAATGACAAAACACCATACTCACCAAAGGTACCACACACCTGTCCTTCATATCTTGAGCCCATTCCTTCAGCAGCATCCTCGATGACAGGAATTTCATACTTATCTGCCACTGCAAGAATCTCCTTTATCTTCGCAGGCATACCATAAAGATAAACAACGATAATTGCCTTTGGCTTCTTACCCGTCTTAGCAATTCTATCATTGATTGCTTCCTCTAACAACACAGGATCCATGTTCCATGTATCCTTCTCAGAATCAACAAAGACTGGTATTGTACCCTGATAAGTTACAGGGTGTGAACTCGCACAGAATGTGAAGCTCTGGCAGATAACCTCATCACCAGCCTTTACGCCCAATGCAACCAAAGAGAGATGTACAGCAGAGGTACCAGAACAGAGTGCTACGACACGCTTATCCTCTAATCCCTGTACAGACTCTTTCCACAAATTATCAGGATTATCCTCATGAGGCATAATCGTCTGTGGATATTCCTCATTTGCAAGGAAGTTTCTTCTTTCACCTGAAGGACTTGCAGAAACTGAGAAACGTCTCAAGTCATCTTCAAAACCATTGACATTTGGTCCCAATGGCACCACCCAATTGGTATCAAACGCCTCTTGGATGTATTTCATCTCGTTACCACTCATGTGAGCGAGACAAAGTAAAACACGGTTTCTTTCCATTTTACTAATTATATTTTTTCATCTGCATAGTCCATCTTCTTACCGAGAACCGTACAGATAATCATTTGAATATCTTTTATAAATGAATAGTGCTTGAGATAATAGAGGTTTAACTTTACTTTGTCTGGGAAAATCACCTCATCATTATATTGTGCAGGATTCTCAACAGAAGCTAAGAGTTCTTCCTCATTCCTATACTTCAAACTGGCTGGACCTGTAATGCCAGGCTTCAACTTGAGAATATCTCTTTCCTCGCCTTGCAACTGGTCTGCATAACCGGGGACGTCTGGGCGTGGTCCAACAAAGCTCATGTCTCCCTTGAGGACATTCCAGAGTTCAGGTAACTCGTCTAACTTATAACGTCTGAGTTTCTCTCCAAGTGGTGTAATACGGCACTGTTCCGTAGAGGCAATAGAAGTCGCTTCCGAATCTCGACTTGCCACAGAAGCCTCTGCCTTAACAGTCATCGATCTGAACTTATAAACGGTAAATAATTTCCCATACTGCCCCACTCGCTTTTGACAGAACAAAATAGGACCCGGCATCTTCACCTTAATCAGAATTGCTACAACCAGTAAAATAGGACTAAGGAATAGCAAGCCAAATAAAGATGCAAACTTATCAAACAACCATTTTAAACACATAACTATACTACAATATTTAAAATTTCCCTTACCTTAAAATAACCTTATAGGTCATTTTTCTTAGGTCTATACTCTACATAGTAATCACCATTCGGTAGAGTTTCTACAATCTGAATATCATTAACAGTCTGAGCAGATTTCATAGAAGCAATATTTTCTGGTGCTATTGTTCCAAACACTCGAAGACCTAAAAAAGAAGAAATCTCCGTCGCACATAGGTTCATCATTTTATTTATTCCACGACGTTGCCAACGATAATCTGTCATATATCCACGGAAAGATTTACCCCAGAAGAAACTACGTTGAAAGAAATACCCGACACATACTTTTGACAGAGCAGGACCTTCCGCAACAACAAGATAAGCAAGAAAACTTTTATCCTTAGCCAACTTAGCCAAAGATTTCTCATCGAAACCATGAGGCTTAAAGAAGTCAAAAGCTGACGCAGGCTGTTCTGCAAACATCTTTACCAACAAAGAAAGATTATCCTTACAAAGGACCTCTATCTTATAGAAAAGCGCATTGTCATCCTCTTCTATTGTCTTAGTAAAATGAGTAAGAATGTTCTGAACTTGCGTCATTTTACCATCATACCTTAATCCAAAAAGGAAAGAATTTATGATGCCTATGATATCCCAAATCCAAGGTAACTTGTCACGTAGGATATGTGCTATTTTATAAAGCATCGTAAAACTCTTTTAAAGCCTTCCAAATGTCCTTCTGTTCAAATCTTTCACGAATCATAGGACGAGCATTACGCCCCATACGTTTAGCCTCTTCAGGATGCTCAATAAACCATTTCATAGTATTAAACAAAGCCTGCTGCATAACCTCAGACCCTTCTGTGAGAGGAGCTGCAATAATCTTACCATTCAAACCGTCTTTAATGATTTCATTACAACCATTAATATTCGTAACAATACAAGGCAAGCCCATAGCACCTGCTTGCATTGGAACATTTGGGAACCCCTCACGATAACTTGGGAAGACAAGTGCATCAGCCTGTGCCAAGAAAGGACGAACATCGCTCTGCCAACCTACAAATTTCACTTTATCAGAAGTTGTCAAGAACTCCTTGTCGGTTTCAGACACAGCATCTTCCTGCTCAAATGATCCAACCAAGATTAATCGACAATTCAACTGGCGCATACATTCAGTGAGTTCATGCATACCCTTATCTTTAACCATTCTTCCAATAAAGACAAAAGTAAAGATATCAGACTTCTTGATTTTATCCTCTGCCGGCAAAAAGAATTCTGTATCAACACCATTAATGTTTCCATTCCAAATTACACGTAATGGCTTATTAGTAATACTATCTTTGCGCAAGGCATGTAACACCCCCTGCCCTTCTGGAATAACATTCGTAGCAAAAAGACATGAAAGGCGTTCCATAGTTTTAAGAATAATTCTAAGAATTCCATGTGCTCCTTGGTAACGAAGTCCTGTAACGGTATAGACTCTATGAGGTACACCAGCAAACCAAGCAGCTATCATCGCCAACAGACTTCCCTTAGGTGTATTAGCATGAACACACCATGGTTTCTCTTTACGGAACAAGTAATACAAGAACCATAACCCCTTAAGATCTTTCAACAAACTGATAGGGCGCTCCAATGGGGCATCTACAAC
>CAMUQM010000186.1 GCA_947095945.1 uncultured Prevotella sp. | reverse complement strand
GTACGTCCGATAACTATTAGTAACGCCAACCAGTACGTAGAACGTCCAACTGATTGTGCCTTAGTACTCAACACCCCTTTTGCTCTTATCCGCACGATAGGCAAGTCCGACTTCTCCGTTCCTGATTACTTCCCCTCTTTGGCAGCTGCCCGTGAGGTCTACGACCCTGTTTGTTGGATGCAGTACAAGGAGCCTAATCCTGCTTCAGGCGTACGCCTTCCCAATAAGAAGAACATTGTTATTCTCATTGTTGAAAGTTTCGGGCGAGAGTATATCGGAGCCTTTAATCGCGATTTCTTCGATGGTAAATACAAGGGGTATACACCAAATGTTGACAAACTCATTGATAAAAGCCTCGTTTATCGCTTCTCTTATTGCAACGGACGTAAGAGTATTGACGGAATGCCATCCATCCTCTGCGCTATTCCTCGCTTTGGAGAACCTTTCATTCTCACTCCTGCTTCGATGAATGACTATACAGGTATGCCGGGATTACTTAGTAAATGGGGCTATCAGACCGCTTTCTTCCATGGTGCTAACCGTGGTTCGATGGGTTTCCTTGCCTTTGCCAATAAGATAGGATTCCAGAAGTATTATGGTCGACAAGACTATAGCGAAGACCCTCGTTTCGGTGGTGATAAGGACTTTGATGGAAACTGGGGCATTTGGGATGAGCCTTTCTTGCAGTACTATTGTACGAAGATGGGCGAAATGAAGCAGCCGTTTATGACAGCTCTCTTCACTGTTTCAAGCCACGACCCGTTTGTTGTTCCAGAGAAGTATAAGAACGTTTATAAGGAAGAACACCTACCTATCCATAAGTGCATACGCTATACAGATATGGCGATAGGCAAGTTCTTTGAGTCTGCGAGCAAGCAGCCTTGGTTTAAAAATACCATCTTCGTGCTTACAAGCGACCATACTAATCAGAGTGATCACGAGCAGTATATGACCGATATTGGCGGCTTCTGTTCACCTATTATAATCTATGACCCATCAGGTGAGATAAAGTCTGGACGTATAGATGGTGTTGCACAGCAGATTGATATTATGCCAACTCTGCTGAATCACATAGGTTATAACGCTGGCCCTTACCTCTCTTTTGGTAAAGACCTACTACACACATCGGCGAAGGACACTTGGGCTGTGAACTATCTGAACGGTATCTATCAATACGTTAAGTATGGTTATGTACTCCAATGGGATGGTAAACAGACAAAAGCCATCTATCGAGTTACAGATGCATTGATGAAGCAAAACCTTCTTGGGCAGGTCCCTGAACAAGCTAAGATGGAGCGAGAACTGAAGGCTATTATCTATCAGTATATGTATCGTATGGTAAATGATAAGATGCATCCAACGATCAAAAACCCAGAACTTCAATGAAAAAAGCCCTTTATAAAACCCTTTATTTCCTTGCTTACGGCTTTTGGTATTTAGTGGCTCTGCTACCTTTTCCTGTGCTGTATCTGCTCTCTGATGGTCTTTATTTCGTAATGGCAAAGGTAATAAAGTATCGCCATAAGGTGATATGGAAGAACCTCAAGAATAGCTTCCCAGAGAAGACTGATGACGAACTCCGCCAAATTGAGCAAGGATTTCACCGCTGGTTCTGCGATTACATTGTGGAGACACTAAAGCTGATGACCATGAGTAAGAAGCAGCTGATGAAACGTATGACCTTTACTGGCACGGAAGAGCTGAACAGAGTGCTGTCGGAAGGTAAGTCGGCTGCTATTTATTTAGGTCATTTGGGTAACTGGGAGTGGATTACTTCTCTGCCTTATTGGGTAGATAATGCTCTCTGCTGTCAGCTTTATCACCCATTGGAAAACGAATACTTCGACCGTCTTTTCAAGTTTGTGCGCGAGCGTCAGGGTGCACTTTGTATTCCTATGCAAGAGTCTTTGCGTAAGATTATCCAGTTTGGTCGCAGTGGTAAGCCGCTCGTTGTGGGCTTTATCTCAGACCAATCACCCTTCTGGTGGAGCATTCATCACTGGGTTCAGTTTATGAATCAGGAGACTCCCGTACTTACTGGAGGTGAAAGAATCGTAAAGCACATGAGCCAAGTCTTTGTTTATGGAGATGTGACACGAACGAGTCGTGGACATTATAACTGTGAGTTCCGCATTATTCGTGAAGAGACCAAGGGACTACCAGATTATGAGATAACCGACCTCTACTTTCAAGAGCTTGAGAAGTCTATCCGTCATCAGCCTGAAATCTATCTATGGAGTCACAATCGTTGGAAACGTACACGTGCCCGCTTTGACGAATACTTTGAGGTGATTGATGGTAAAGTTCGCCTGCGTGAGGGTAAGGAGATGATTTACTAAGTCACAATCAAGCTGACTTAGGTCTTATAAGTCTTATGTTCAATGACAATAAAAGTAGCTTATTAAGGCTAAATAAGCTCTCTTTTACCTTGCGATTTGCCTTCCTTAAGCGTTTTATATGATGGTCAATGTCGAATTATTTTCATGAAAATAAATATTTATTATCATGAAGAAAAATATTTATTTACGTGAAAAAAAATATTTCCACCCGTGAAAATAAATGTCTATGTGCTGTAGAGAGACCTACTCATAATGTCCTTTATAAGCAGAAATAACGGTAAAAACAATGACTATTGATGCTTTGTTGTTGCTGGAATCATACCATCTTAAAAGAGAAATAAGTTAAATCAAGTAATGTATAAGAATTTAAAGTACTTAATCAAGCATTCTGCTGTAATTCTTGTTATCCTATTTTTCGTGCGCATTTGCTTTGCTATAGCGTTCGTCCCAATGAGTATTATCAGTAGTAATTTGGCTGTTTTTCCTCGCTTACTATTCAATATCTTGCGTTTTGATGTGCAAGTAGTATGCTACGTATTGTTACTTCCTACGGTTCTAACTTTCGTCTTTACAGCCCTTAGAAAATCATGGACAGAACGTGTGTTAAGTCGTTTCCGTAGACTTTATTTCTCTATTGTCAGCACTCTTCTTTTGGCTATTAGTGGCATTGATATGGGCTTTTACGCCAATTTCAATAACCATATCAACCTCACTTTCTTCGACTTCTTCAATGAAGGACCAATGAGTTTAATTCAAACAATATGGGAAGAATATCATTGTGTCTACGAGGCTATAGTCTTTCTTCTTATCTTTCTGCCAGTCCTTCTACTTATCCGTAGAATTGAGTTGGGCAATTCATCCTCTCGTCACTCTCTCCAGTCAGTAAGCAGACATCGACTTTCACGTCTCGAAGTCATTAAACTGTCAGCTACCATCCTATTGTATATTGCTTTTTTAGTCATCGGTATGCGTGGGTCAGTATGGCGTTTTCCTTTGCAAATAGAGGACATGTTTGTATCAAATCAGAAGCTTTTGAACGACCTTGTTCCAAATGCTATTTATATGTTGAAGAAGGCGTATAAGGAGAAGAGCAACGCTTTCAAGATAACAAAGACAGACGACTTACTGCATGAATATAAGTTTAAGAGTCTGCAAGAAGCATTAGATGTTTATACTGATGGGCAGATAAAGATAGCAAAGAATGATACGCTAACAGCCTTGCAACGTGCACTCTTCGCAGAAGTGGGTGATAGTCTGAAACAGGCACAGCCCAATATCGTAATTATTTATAGCGAGAGTTGGAGTAATTATCTGTTCAATCTCCAGCAGAAAGATGCAGAGATGTACTTCGGTTTAGATCGTCATTTCAAGGAAGACCTACTCTTCCGTAACTTCCAATCAGTGCAGAATGGTACGGTAGCTTCGCTTGAGAACCTCTATGTCTCTACCCCTTTCCCACGCTTCTTTGCCTCGGCTTATCGCTTTAAGCCACTTCCTACATCAATTGCCTTACCTTTCAACGCCAGCAACTATACAACGATGTTCATGTCGGGAATGGATGCAGCATGGGAAAACTGTGCTGAGGCGTTGGTTCATCAGCAATTCGATGCTATCTATGATAAGTTCTTCCTTTTGAAAGACTATCCTCATGCGACTTATAATAGTATTGGTGTTTACGATGAATACCTCTT
>CAMUQM010000185.1 GCA_947095945.1 uncultured Prevotella sp. | reverse complement strand
CTTGTTCTTGTCCTGTTGGAAGTAACTTTACGGTAGAAAACCTCTTCTTCAACGTACCTGCTCGGCGCAAGTTTTTGAAGTCGAATACTACCGAACTCAATAATATCATCACTGCCTTTGAACGCATCGTGTTGGTTTATCCACAGATTTCCTTTACGCTGCATAGTAACGGAACGGAGCTGTTTTGTCTTCGTGCTTGCAGCTATCGTCAGCGTATTGTTGAGGTGTTTGGTAAGCGACTTAACCAAGATCTCCTACCAATAGACGTTGATACGAGTCTTTGTCATATTCATGGTTTTGTTGGTAAACCAGAAGCGGCACGTAAGAAAACTGCTCATCAGTATTTTTTCGTCAATGACCGCTATATGAAACACCCATATTTTCATAAGGCAGTTATGACGGCTTTTGATCGATTGATACCTCAGGGAGAACAAGTACCCTACTTCCTTTACTTCGATGTACCAGCAGAGAATATCGATGTAAATATTCACCCTACCAAAACCGAGATAAAGTTTGAGAACGAACAAGCCATTTGGCAGATTCTACTGGCAGCAGTCAAGGAGGCGGTAGGTCGTTTTAATGATATTCCTGCCATAGACTTTGATACCGAAGGCAAGCCCGATATTCCTGTGTTCAACCCTAATGTAGGAACGTCTGCTCCAAAGGTCGACTTTAATCCATCCTATAATCCTTTCAAACAAACAAGCCAACCTGTTAAACCTTCTGTGCCAAACGAGTGGGAAGAACTCTACGCAGGCTTGGGTTCTGGTGGCGAAATCCGTCAATCAAAGCTCTTTGAACAAAGTGAAGGAGAGGTGGTAAGCAGTAGTATGGGTGCTGTGAGTAGTAGTTTGGAGGATGGAGCAATCATCCCTTCTGCGGCTACACAACCAGTAGCAGAATCGTTGATAGAAGATAAGGCACCATCGCATTACCAGTATAAGGGCTGTTATATTATGACAGCGGTGAAGTCGGGACTTATGATTATCGACCAGCATCGCGCACATATCCGTATTCTTTATGAGGAGTATCTGCGCCAACTGTCTGAACATAAGGTACATTCTCAAAAGGTACTCTTTCCAGAGATGGTTCAATTCTCCGTTTCTGACCAAGTTGTTCTTGACCAGATTCTTCCTGAAATGGCAGAGATGGGTTTCCAACTTGATAGCCTTGGTGGTGGTAGTTATGCCGTCAATGGAGTTCCTGCAGGTATTGAGGGCTTGAATGTTGTAGCCCTTATCAATGATATGGTAGCTTCGGCTATGGAGAGTGGGACGAGTGCAAAGGAAGAAATCGATCAAGCTTTGGCACTGAGTCTTGCGCGCAATGCAGCCATACCACAAGGTCAGGTATTGAGTAGTGTCGAGATGGATAATATCGTCAACGAACTCTTTGCTTGTAGTAATGTCAATTACACTCCTTCTGGTGAACCAGTGATTGCGATTATGAAGCAGCCTGATATCGAACATCTCTTCGATAATTGATTGTCTTTTCTTTCTTGTTATTAGCCCTATTAGCCTAATTTATCCAATTAGCCTAATAGGGTTAACAGTTTACTATAATCCTTTATTTGATAGTTCTCAACGTTAAATAAATTGTAAATTTGGGAGAAAAGCAATCCTGATAGATTTTAATTATTATCTTTGTGAACAGACTTTGTATTGCTGACTATCACAGTCAGCAGTCAAGGAGAAGAATAGGTTAAGATCGTTAAATAATATGATTATGAAAAAGTTATTGATAGTTTTGGCATTGGTTAGTGTGTCTATGACCAGTTTTGCCCAAGATGAAGTTCTCACAGAGAAGTATAGTGTTGCTACAAACTCGTTTTGGAGCAACTGGTTTGTACAGCTCGGTGCAGACTGGAACGCATGGTATTCTAACCAAGAGCATGGGCGTGATGCAGCAATCAGTCCTTTGAAGGACTTCCGTTCAAAGCCGGGCGCAGCTTTTGCTATTGGTAAGTGGTTCACACCCGGTATCGGTCTTCGTACAAAGATACAAGGTATCTGGGGCAAGCGTGTCGGTGCTGACAGTAATCCTGCTTCTCAGCTTGATAACAGCAACAAGTATTGGATTGCGCAGGAGCAGGTAATGTTCAACCTGAGTAATCTTCTTTGCGGTTACAATGAGAGCCGTGTATGGAACCTTGTTCCGTTTGCTGGTGCTGGTTTTGGTCGTTCTATGTCAGCTAACCGTTATGCTATGGGATTGAGCGCAGGTGTTCAGTCTTCTTGGAAGGTGAGCAAGGGAATGCGTGTTTACCTTGAAGCAGGATGGAACCGCTATGAGGGCGACCTCGATGGTGCTGCATACGCAAACAATGAGCGCCGTGGATGGGAGTCACACGACAATAACCTTTATGCGGAAATTGGTTTGAACTTCAATATTGGTAAGGGTACTTGGAAGAAGAGTCCTGATATGGAAGCTATCAATACACAGCATCAGGCGGCTCTCGATGCACTGAATGCACGCCTTCAGGATGCAGAGGAAGAGAATGCACGTCTTCGTAATGAATTGGCTAATCAGAAGCCTGTTGAGACTGTTTCTGAGTCTGTGAAGCAATTGGTTACAACACCAGTTTCAGTCTTCTTTGAAATCAACCAGTCTACGATTGCTTCTCAGAAAGACCTCGTAAACGTACAGGCGTTGGCTAAATATGCTAAGGACAATAATAACAACCTCCTTGTGACAGGTTATGCTGATAGTGCAACAGGTTCTGCTGCTTATAATCAGAAACTGTCTGAACGTCGTGCAACAGTTGTTACTAACGAACTTGTTAAGATGGGTATTGAGAACAACAAGATTACGACTGTTGGTAAGGGTGGAGTAGAAACCTTGTCTCCAATCTCTTTCAACCGCCGTGCAACGGTGCAGATTACGGAATAAGATAAGTATATCAAGATATTTTTTTTAAATCAAGTAGGGATACACGAGCGTGTATCCCTACTTTTTGTTATGATGATAGGAGTAATTGGGCTTATTAGGCTAATTGGTCTAATAAGCCCAATACCAGTTCTTTTATCATTGTCGCTTTGTGTCACTCATCGTGTAAGCAATGGCTTAAAGACCTTCTGCAGCGTGATAAGACGAACGGACGAGCGGACCACTCACCACGTGCTTAAAGCCTTTCTCTAAGGCTATCCGCTTATATTCAGCAAACATTTCGGGTGTGATATAGGCTTTGACGGGCAGGTGTTCGGCAGTAGGTTGGAGATACTGACCGAGCGTAAGACGTTGGCAGCCTGTCGCAAGTATGTCATCCATGGTCTCTAAGATTTCTTCATGAGTCTCACCTAAGCCAAGCATGAAGCCCGTTTTGGCTGTGATGCCACAGTTGGCAATCTCTCGCAGCACGTCTAAACTACGGTCATAGCGTGCCACAGAACGTACGGATGGTGTGAGACGGCGCACAGTTTCCATGTTATGTCCTGCCACGTGTGGGCGAGTTGCCATTACCTGTTGTATGAGTTCAGCCTTTCCCATAAAGTCTGGAATGAGCAGTTCTATCTTTGTGTCGGGATTCAAGCGGCGTATCTCTTCGATAGTCTTTGTCCAGTGAGCTGCACCATAGTCGGGTAGGTCGTCACGGTCAACGGAAGTAATAACGGCATAACGTAAGCCAAGTGCCTTCACCGACTCTGCTACATGGCGTGGCTCGTCAGGGTTGAGTTGTCTGGGTTTGCCACTCAATGTATTACAAAACCGGCACTTTCGGGTACAGATATCACCTCCAATCATCAAGGTTGCCGTGCGTGCCATCCAACATTCGGAGCGATTGGGGCAGAGTCCGCTGGTACAGATTGTGTTCAGATGATGCTTAGCAAGGATGCCTGCTGTCTCTCCTGTCGACTTCTTCGATGTTAGGTCAATCTTTAACCAGTCTGGTTTCATCACGTGTGGTTCACGACCGAAGAGTAGACGGAGAAACTGTCGTAGCTTTAGACCCCGGATAATCGTGGATAGATCTATGTTTTGTAATCTTTCTTCAACAGCCTCTCTTGTGAACGCACAGCCCTTTAGTAGGCTGAGGAAATCGTGGTCGATGTCGCCAAGAAG
>CAMUQM010000184.1 GCA_947095945.1 uncultured Prevotella sp. | reverse complement strand
TCCTTTGAACGCTTCTCAATCTTCTTACCCAATACGAGGTAAGCAACAGGAGATGCGATGAAGATTGAACTTAAAGTACCGATGATGATACCGATAATCATTGCGAAAGCAAAGCTACGGATACTTTCACCACCGAGGATGAAGATAGACACGAGTACGATCAATGTTGATACTGATGTATTGATAGTACGTGAGAGGGTCTGGTTGATAGAATCATTGAAGATTTTCTGAATATCAGCCTTTGCAAGATTGTGCTTGTGCTTACCCAAGTTCTCACGGATACGGTCGTAAACAACCACGGTATCGTTGATATCATAACCGATTACTGTCAGGATAGCACCGATGAAGGTCTGGTCAATCTCAAGTGAGAAGCCTATCCAACCATAGCACAACGAGAAGCAACCGATAACGATTGTTGTATCGAGAATCAAACCAGCGATTGAACCAACAGAGAAACCAATGTTGCGGAAACGCAAGAGGATATACAAGAAGATGAAGAAGATTGCCAACAATACGCTCATGATAGCATTGTAAGTAATGTTTTTAGCGATTGAAGGACCAACCTTTGCACTCTGAATAATAGAGCCACCCTCACGGATATCTGGGTTCTTGAAGTTCTCTACACTTGCCTGACTTACAAAGCCACCCTTCTTCAATGTGTTATAAAGGATTGTCTCTGCCTTGTCGTCCTCTGCAGGATTGTTAGACTCAATATTGTAGTTGGTTGAAACACGAACGGTCTTACCATCGGTACCCAATGCAATAACTGTAGTTGTTGCTGGCTTACCAGCATTCTCACCAACAGTATTTACGAAAGCACCATTCATCACCTTACGAACGTCCTCTACATGGGTAGGCTTGTTCAATGTGACAACATAGTTACGACCACCAGTGAAGTCGATACTACGACTCAAACCACGAACAGCGAAGCTGACAATACAAATCAAGACAATAACACCCCAAACGGTGAAAGAAGTCTTATACATGCTGAGGAAGTGGAAGTTCTTACCCTGCATGAAGTTCTTTGACAAACCTGTTGTGAAAGTCAAATTCATCCACTTATCCTTACCAACACGGTTCTCGAATATGAGACGTGTGAGGAATACTGCTGTGAAGAATGAGATAACGATACCAATAATCCAAGTTGTAGCGAAACCACGGATAGGACCTGTACCAGTTACAAGAAGAATCACACCAGTGATGAGTGATGTCAAGTTAGAGTCGAAGATAGCTGAGAAAGCATTTCCATAACCTTCCTTCAACGCCTGCTTCATACCCTTACCGAGTTTCAACTCCTCCTTAATACGCTCATAGATAAGCACGTTAGCATCCACAGCTGTACCCAGTGTCAATACGATACCAGCGATACCCGGCATGGTCAATGCTGACTGGAATGATGCTAAGACACCCAATGTAAAGAAGAGGTTGGCAATCAAAGCGAGGTTAGCCATCATACCCGGAATGAGGTTGTACATAACAACCATGTAAATCATCAAGAGTACGAAAGCAATAGCAAATGAGATAAGACCCTGCTCAATTGACTGTGCACCAAGTGTAGGACCTACGACTTCCTCCTGTACAATCTTCGCAGGAGCAGGCATACGACCTGACTTCAAGGTGTTAGCCAAGTCCTTAGTATCCTCAATAGAGAAGTTACCAGAGATAGATGACTGTCCACCTGTAATCTCACCATTTACGCGTGGAGCAGAGTAAACAACGCCATCAAGTACGATTGCAATTGCCTTGCCTATATTTGCCTTTGTCAAAGCAGCCCACTCACGAGCACCTTCAGAGTTCATTGTCATGCTAACCTCAGGACGACCATGCTGATCAAACTGGTCTTTAGCATCTGTAACAACGTCACCCTCCAATGGAGCACGACCGTCTGAAGTAGTAACTTTCAAAGCATAAAGCTCGTATACATTCTTCTTATTAAGTCCCTCTGCTGGCTTAGCACCCCAAAGGAGCTTCAAGTCGCTTGGCAAAATCTGCTTAGCAAGCTGGCTATGTATCATCTTATTGATAGCGGCAGTATCACGAACGCTTGCATAACCTACGAGGCTAAGTGCGTCACCGGGAATTGTCTGCAACATAGAGAGCAATGGGTGCATCTTCTTCAATGCAGCCATCTGAGCATCTTCGCCCTTAGCAGCATTGTTCTTGTTGAGTGCAAACTTTGGAGTTGCAGATGGAGTAGCCTGTACTTTCTTAGTAGAATCAGTAGCTGTAGTGTCAACCTTTGTATCGCCATTAGCTAAACGCTGGTCGAGCTGAGCGAGATAAGGAGTTACTTCCTGATTGTTATAAGTCTCCCAGAACTCAAGGTTAGCAGACCCCTGAAGGAGCTTACGCATACGCTCTGGCTCACGAATACCGGGCATTTCAACCATGAGTCGACCTTCCTGACCTTCCAACTTCTGGATGTTTGGCTGCACAACGCCATACTGGTCGATACGGTTTGTTACGACATTGTAAGAGTTGTCGATGGCTGCAGCAACCTCTTCACGAAGTGCTTTCTCAACCTCTTCGTCTGTACTCTGTGTGCTAACTTTGCCTTTGAGCTGCTGTGTAGCGAAAATCTCTGCAAGCTTATGACCCGGAGCTTGCTTGTGGAAAGCATCTACGAAGAGAGAGATAAAGTCCTTCTGACTGGTCATCTCTTCCTGCTTTGCCGTTTCTAAAGCCTTCTGATAAGCAGCATCCTGCTTATGATCTGCCAAGAAATCAACAACATCAGGTACCGAAATCTCGAGTACAACGTTCATACCGCCCTTCAAGTCAAGACCAAGACCGATCTGTGTTTCAAGGCATTTCTGGTAAGAGTAGATACCCAAATACTTTACAGAATCCTTATAATCCTGTTGCGCAATAGGGTCCTTAATCTTTGCAGCCTGACCATCATAGTAGCTTGTCGCTACTGAAAATGACAGGTAGAAGATACTTGCGAGCGTCAAGAGAACAGCTACGCAAATTACTAATCCTTTGTTTTGCATTTTATTTGATTGTTTTTAATTATTGTTTCGCTACACTTGATAGACGTGCAAAGATAAGCAAATTTTCACACTTTGGGAAATTTATACCTTATAAATGTGTGTTTTTTAAGGTTTTGGACGGTATTTAAGCCAACAATAGATGGGATAATGGTCGGAAGTTGTCACACTTTTGTCGACCTTAGCCTCATAAGACTCAAATTCGTCGGAAGCAAAGATATGGTCTATACGGAAGTACATTCCACTTTTATGATAGCTAATTCCGGGTCCGTTTCCACTCTCAACAAAGCAGTCTTTCAGCTCTTTTGAGATGGTTCGATGTGTATAACTTAATGGGCTATCATTGAAGTCTCCGCAGAGGATAACAGGCACATTCTTATCAAGATATTTCCTGACATAACGTGCTACAGCCTCCACTTGTGGTGCTCGTCGTGCTGAAACACCGCCTAACTTACTGATTAAATGGATTGATTGTCGTTTAGCTTCACCTGTTTTCATCTCACCCTTTACGAGGGTCTTAAACCCTTCTTTATCATTAGAGTTCAACCTATTACTCTCAAAATGGTTATTCACAACGAGGGTCTTAGTCCCTTTAACATCAAGCATATAAGCCACACTCTGATTACTACTTGAGCCGTATGGGATTGTATCTTGCCAAAGAACTGGATACTTACTCAGTAACACCATGTAATCAGCTCCGGGTGCTTTCTTTATCATTAACTTGAAGTATGGGTAATGTTCCTTCAGTGTTGAATAAATATGATCTTTGTCATCTAAGGTCGCTTGTGCCTCTTGCAAACAGACGATATCTGCCTTACTCTTAACGATATAATCCACGATTGGATTCTTCTTGGCATCAGGTTCACTCCATGAAGAGAACATATAGACATTATACGACAGCACTTTTATCGAGCCGTGTGGCTTATCTTCAGGAAAATTGAAGGGTGAATACGTGCGGATAGGACCATAACAGAGCAGAAAGCCCAGCAATGGCAGCCAGATAGTTCGTAATCGGAGAAAACACCAAACAACAAGGAATCCCAAATTCAATACAAGGAGTATCGGAAAGCCCAGTCCCAAATTAGCCAACATCGGGTAATCAACAGGATTAAACCTACCTATATTTCCGACAAACAACATCAGCAGAATCAC
>CAMUQM010000183.1 GCA_947095945.1 uncultured Prevotella sp. | reverse complement strand
CATATCCCAGCGTGTCTTGCAGTCTTTTACGTTGTCACCATCCAATCGCTTAGCATAGTTTCTATCGAAAGCAGCCTTCAAAGGCTTGATAGCCATCAGTTCCTCACGTACCGGTTCAATATCCTTTGCTTTCAACACTTCTGCATATACAGCAGCCTGATAAGCATTCTGAGGATAGACATCCCATGTACCAAAGACTATATCGTCCAAATTAGCCAATGGAACAATATCTTTATAATGAAGATATTTCTTATCTGCTCCACGTCCCACACGAATTTTATCGTATTGAGTCATAGAGCCAATAGGCTTCGTAAGACCCTTGCGTGTCATTAACACTCCAGTCATGAAGGTCGTAGCAACAGCGCCGCAACCAACGACCATTATACCTAATTTGCCTTCTGCAGGCTTAACGTTTGTTTGCTTCATGATTATTACTGCAATATTTAATTAACGCATTAAAGCGGCGTATATTGTCTTAATATAGATTGTAGTTCTACTAAATTCTTAATAATATTATCTGCCACACACGATATTGGCTCATCAGACGTCCATCCTTCGCCTTTTATCCAAACTGTATGACAACCGAGTTCATGTGCAGGAAGTATGTCTTTTGTGTAGCTGTCGCCTATCACAACCACCTCCTCTGCCTTCACTCCCAAGGATTTAACAGCTAAATTAAATATCTCAATATCAGGCTTCCGAACACCAACAACAGCACTCTCTGTCACAGTCTCAAAATAAGAAGACAAGCCAAACTCCTCAAGAACAACAGACATGTTGCCATAGAAGTTTGTTACCAAACCTACTCTATGATTCTTTTTTAGTTCAGACAACACCCTCCTACTTTCTGACATATTAGCTTTCACCCGCTCATAAATGTCATTCACCAAAGTCTTTTGCATCCTGTCAGTCTCATCCCTATCCATTGATAACCAACCACGACTAATTAAGTAATCAAATTCTATTCGCAACTTAGCCGTTAGCATCGAGAAAAAAGTATCATGCGGTTGTATAATAGGCTGCTTTCCCAATGTTCGCTCTGCATGTACATAGGCTTCACGAAACTGCTCTTCTGTTACTGGAATTCTATTTCTTTTGTATGCATACCAAAGAAACTTTCCCCAGTGACAACCTTCGGTATCAAGCGTTCCACCAAAGTCAAATAGAAGCGTTAATCGTCTCTGTTCACGAAACGAAGAAGAAACTACTGACGTTTCATTTGATGGTATATTGTTTAACTTCTTATTCATGCTAAATAGTTTAATCTATACTTAATTGTAATAGACTGACATTCAATTATAATATTCGACTATCCAAAGTTTTTCTTCAACTCTATTTCCAATTCTAAACTATAAGAAAACATTGCCTTAACTACTCCGTTGACATAAGACTTTTACATAAATCTTCATGCCGTTTGTGCATATAAATATACAAGAAGTTATATAAAGTGATTTCAAACACTAAATAAACCCACGGACAATTCAGTAAGCAAGTGATATAGATAAGAATAGCACGACTATTGAAAGACAAGAAGTTTGTAAAAGGCATCAGTGGTCTACTCCCTGCCAAGAAGCGGTCTTTGAGCCCCTGAGGAACCTTATCTATACTACCATACTTCTCTAATAGTGCTGAATGAAACTGCTGAAAAGCAGGTGTTCTGCGCTCTTGACTTTTACAATAACGCTGATAGTTACTATGAAAGGCACGATCCCAAAAGACACCTTTCTTTCCTTTCAAACTCTCAGCAATAGCATGTTCACGTTCGTATGAGTCAAGCTCTGAACCTTCCTTACCTTTCAAGAAATAGAGATGAATCTGTCGATAGTAGTCGCTCAACGAACTTTGTGGGGAATGACATAATAAACTTGCAACAGCAACCAAGCCTAAGCCCCAAAAGCTCCAAACCATGGATGTACCGGGTATTGGTTGATGCCAGAGACGAAAGACAATGGCAAGATAAATCGAGAAAAACCACACATCACCAGCAAAACCATCTAAACAACGCCCTTTCATAGATTGTTGACGGGTGAGTCGTGCCAACTGTCCGTCAGTAGAATCACAGAAATTTGCCAACATCAAGAGAATTATTCCCAAAATATTATGCAAGGTATCAGTAAAGAAGAACATTACTCCCGCACCAATTCCAAGAAAGATAGACAGAATAGTAATGGTATTAGGAGTTACACCCAATCGATGCCAAAACAAGGCAAACGCTAATCCTATGGGGCGAGTAAAGTAGATATCCAGCCACTCCTCAGTGTCCATAGACTTAAAAGAGGCACGAAGAAGACTCCAAAAGCCCATCTTACCCTCTTGTCCGTCACCCAAATAAGGGGCAGAGCTCTGAACAAATGAATGAGAATTGTCCGTTGATTGTTGTACAGATGCCCTATTATCTTGTTGTTCTTTTGTCATTATACTCTAATTGTTTATTAGCCATTGAAAATGAGAAACAGTTGATTATCATCTAACTATATTCATTCACTTCATCCTTCTATTTGCTTTAGAGAAAGAATGTTGGAAAGAAACTGACTTCTTACTCATCAATTCAACGATAGCTTTTGCAGCCTCCTGCCGACATCTTGAGAAACTGGGGAAATCGTTAAAGTCGATAATAACATAGCTACCGTCTTCCCGTACTATCGCATCACCTCCATAAATAGGCGTTTGAAGCAAAGATGATAATTTCTCTGCATCTGCTTGTAAAGCTAAAGATGAAGACGAATAGTACTGCGGTTTACCATTTTTTTCTTCATCGCCAAACTTTGTTTCGCTATCAGCACCAGAATAATAAAAACGGAAAAAGCCAGTACCTTCAACGCCATAAAACTTCACAACATCGCCTTTTACATGTGCTTGTATCACAATGTCTACAATACCACGCTTAATAAAAGCTGCCTTTACCCTTTCCACTTCGGACCAATCGTGACAGAAACAAACATCTTCTTTGCTTTGCGCTGCCGAATCTGCACGCTTTACCCAATAGCCATCATTGCCGTCCTCTGGTGGTAAAGGGAGGAGGTTTTCCCTCATTATCTTGTCTACATGGCTCCTCTTACAAGCCCGAACACCTGCCGATGGGTTGAGAACAAGTACACCTTTCTGTTCCAAAGACTCAAGACAATCCAAAGCCTTAGTACTACGAGCCATCGAGAAGATTTGGCAATAATCAGTTAACAGGACTGACTGTTCTGAAGAAACTGATTGACTCTGGGCTATGAAATAATCGACTAAATCTTCCTCACTAATGACCTTAATCTCACTCAAAAGACAACCGACTTCTTGTAAAACTGCCAAATCTTTTTCCACAGAATTAGGCGAATAGCATGCCGCACGTTGTATCAGCAAAGTTCTACCATTACGACTGCAAGCTATTGTATTTACTCCTTTATCTGCTTTTTTAATGTCTTCAACATGATCAATATCAAACACTTGCGTAAGTGAATAAGCTTCAATTCGTAAGCCACCAGCAACCAATGCTCGTTGAAAATTACGCATTCTACGTTCGCCTTTCTCGATACAAGTCTCAAGAATGGCAAGCGAAGAAGCTGTCAAGCCATATATTCCTGCGGAAATAAACCGAGAGTTTGGTTGCGCACTATCGTAATAGCCATTAATACACATAGCATCGTCAACCCCGACATAAAGTGGTTTTTCATCATCAATATAATCAGTAACACCCATCAGAGCATCTATGCCATGAGCAATCTTGTCATGAAACGACGAAACATAATCATGAAATTCACTTTCGTCAAAGATAGTGTCAACTGTTGTTAGGATAAAAGGCTCATCACGGAGGAAATCACGCAATTCGTAGAAACTATGCATTGAACTGGGTGTTGACTTTACGACAAAACGTAGCGGAATAGGTAGACCATTCAACCCTTTGTCTTGAATGTCCTTCAAATGACTTGCCACATCAGACATTTGCTCATTACAGATGACAACAATTTCCGTGGCATTATTCTCCATGAAAATCCTTATTAATCTGTCTATGAGCCGTTCTCCCCTTACCTTCACCAATGGTTTGGGTTCGGTAACACCTTCTTGAGCCAGTCGTAAACCATCACCAGCTGCAATAATTGCGAATTTCATCTCTGCAAAGATACATAATTATAAGGAGATAACCCCCTTTCTCTGTAACGTTTTTCTACATAAAAAAGGTTCATCCGGCATTTCGAGTGATACGGCAGTCATGCAGTGCATAGAGTCTTAGTGTAAAGTACCT
>CAMUQM010000182.1 GCA_947095945.1 uncultured Prevotella sp. | reverse complement strand
TATCAACAGGAAGCCTGAAAAGTATAATACCATCACTCCAAATTCCGGAAGACCCTAAAACAGACTCTAATACCCCTTTTAGGCTTAAAGAATATTAAGATCGGCAAGAGCCTTTTGTGCTATAACATCAAAATCTTCTCCTAACTCGCAGAAACTCAGTACACAATTATAAGCAGCATGTCTTAAAGGAAGACTATTACCTGCCAGTGTTGTGTGTGCTTGATCAAGGAATTCATTGATACCACGCTCATTAGGTTCCATACCACGAGCAAAGAAACGTGCAAGCAGTTGGTAGCCACAAAGCTGATACATATCACGGTCTGAAGCAATCCACTTGTATGCCAAAGCTGGTGCAAAGTCAAGATACTGAAGCAGATTAAAAGCCAATAGCTCTGCCATTTCCTGTGTACGAAGGCGCTCCATCCACACTTCAACGAGGTCTTCATCCATCTTCTCTGCTGGCATAATAAGCGTTGCAAGTACTTGACACTCACGAATATCCTCTTTCCAAAGTTCTATAGCAAGGTCATAGTCCTTACCATATTCTGCTGCCATCTTCTGTAAATCAGGGATTGGCACACCCCAATTAATCTTATACGAAACGCCCTTCTGACGCATAGAGTGCGATGCAACTCCGTTCATCAATAGACGGAAAGACTGTTTAATCTCTTTCAGTTTATCATGTATCTGCTCGTTCATTATTCTTTTAATCTATATAATTTAATAAAATGTATTGTGGCTTTTCCTTACCACAACAATCATACTATTAAGTATTTTGAAAACATAATAGTAGTAGTCATTAACCTACTAAGCTTAACATAAGGAAGCAGTCGGTTTCTGAAATATTATACATTAGCAGCGTTTCTACATCACTTTGAAACTCTTCTAATAACTGGTCTGTACTCTTTCCGCTCTTTGCCATCCATTCACGGAACAGTTCTACTGCACGTTGAACGTTGCCCATAGCCCACTGACAATAGCCTGCATTCAGATAATCCTCATGCGCTGGACTTGAAGTTAGCAGTGTATCATACAGTTGTGAAGCCTTATCAAGACTATTATCTGACAGCATTGCCCATGCTAAAACACGCTTGACATTCATATCTTCAGGGTATTGATAGTCAAGACGGAACAACTCTTCACGCACTTCACTTGTCTTACCCAACTTCAAAAGAGCCACACAACGATTCATCGTGTAATTTTTATTACCCGGTTCTAACTTCAATAACTCCGAATAAACCTCTTTTGCTGTATTATAATCCTCAATGTCAAGTGCTGCTCTCGCTTTTCCTTTCAATGCCCATTGATTATCAGGCTCAGCCTTCAAAGCATAGTCAAAGAACTGATAAGCAAACTCAGCCTTGCCCATATTGATATTCGTATACCCCATTAAGATGGCATACCGTGTGTCAGCACTCTGAAAAGTAGTCAGAAGCTCGGCAAGTTCTATCATCTGCTGATGCTTGTATAAATGCATCGCTAAACGCAACTTGACATCATCAAGCCCTGTACCCATAAAGGATTTATAGGTAAAGAAGAAGGTATCAGCGACAAAATCACCCTTACCATTATCCTCAAATGGGTTAATTAAATCATTAGCAGTGTAATAAAGACGGAAGAAACGATAAAGGTCTTGCAAATAGGTACGACGAATACTAATGGCATCTTCCATATCATCGCTTTCTGCCAACGGACCTAATACAGCATCAGAGCCTATTATTTCCTTAATATTAGCAGGTAACTGATTGATGACTTGTTCTAAAGCAAAAGCAAAAGAATATCTATCTGACTCACAGAAATTACTTCTTTCCATGAGTGTATTCAGGAACTTCGTATCACCTAACTTATTTATCACAGAGCGTAAGGCAGGGTGATTTAAGTAGAAAGGAGTAAACCAATTCACCATATCACTGAAGAATGGGAATCGCTTCATCTGACTAAAACCACCGAAATAGATATCAGAACCTTGCTTCTGCATATCCATCATCTTGCGAACCTTTTCCTCCATCTGCTCCATGCGCTTCTCATCTGCATCTTGATGAAGAATGCTTTCTATCGCATCTTCTTCCTTCTCCATGATTCCAAGTCGACCAATCGTAAGATTAGAATTGCGCATGATATCAGGCATAATATCACGTTGTATCTTATCGTTATCCTTCTCTGCATCCTTACTATAGAAGAACTGTATCTGTAAAGTTAGTAATTCACGAGTAATATCAGGGTTCGCACAGAGTTCACGTACAATCGCATCTTGCTCTGGAAAGATATCCATTCCTTCAAAGACTGCCAATACCCAGCCCACCAATGCACGCTGCCTCACGTGTTCATCCGTGGCTTTCTTATAAACATTGACAAGTGTTTTGAACTTATTGATATCAAACTGATTCATAGCACCAAGGCTTATGGCGCTAACAATCACTTGCTGATCAGTTGACACAACAGTTGGAGAAAGAAGCAAATCTGTATAGAATTTACAATCGTCATCTGTCCATTGACAAGACGTCCATAAGGCATTAAAAAGACGATTAATAAACGAATGGTGGCGTTCATATAGTTCAGTACTCTTCTGCTCTCTCGTTTCTTCTGATTGAAGTGAGAGCATTGCAATGTCTGAAACAAATGATTCTAACACCGTACGAACGAAATCATGACTGGTATTTAAATGGTCAATAACCCTAAAAGAGTTAACGTATGCACTTACATTCTTACAACGCCAGCTTATCTCAAGGTCGGCAGCAACTCTATAAAGTCGCTGCAACAATGTCTTATAAAGCGACTCACGATGACTATCGGAAAAACCTCTTCCCATATAATCTGCCATCAACTGATAATCAGTCTTAATCGCTTCAAACTCACTATGACCCATGAGTGATGGACGTTGAACATAAAGTTGCTCTAATACTTCAATCGCATTGCTCAACCTTTTGTCCATCAAACAGCTTATTGCCTTGCTAAGAATCTCTTCAACGTTCACTGCCCTACTCCTTTATTTGATTACTATTTTATTCTTACTTACTAACCTTACCGCTACTAAGATAATTGCGTGCCATAAGTAAGTTTACCGTACGTGGCGGACCAATCTTCGTATATTTTATATGAGGTAGTGCACGTACAACAGCCTCATCTACCTTCATATATTTTTGAATCAAGGCAGAATAATACTTCACCCCATTCTTATTAATGAGTTCTATTGCTTTATCGTAGGCTTCTGCAAAGGCAGCTTCCTCATCTTGACGACGCACTTTATCCATGACAGCCACCACACCAAGGTGTACACCTGCATCTTCCGAGCTGAAAAGTGAATTGTTATTTGCCATCAAAGCCTTTGTCACTTGTGGCTCTGCAAACCAATAAGCATCAATCTCATGGTTCTGCAACATAGCAAGTCTTACAAACACATCATTGATTTGTACACGGAAAACTTGATACTTAGGTTTGGCTTTCTTTACAACCATATCAGTCAGGAGGTCTGTCCCTGAGTAACGAGTCATAGCAACAATCTTATCACTTAAGTCTGAGAGTTGCTTCAACTTAGAATCCTTATCAGCAATAAGTTGCCACTTAAGATTCGTATCTGTCAGGTAGTGCATCAACACCTTATTTCTATGCTTCATACGTTCTGTACGAACAAGGTCGGTGAAAGCCGCTTGTACGCTTCCTCCTATCATTGCCGTATCACAATCCATCTGTGCATTAAACCTACAAAGCCTAATGTCTACTTTAGCAGTATCGTATAACAAGCTATCCTTCAATAGATATGCAGGAAGGCAATCCATTGTTGGCATCACAGCTATTTTATAAGCTTTCTGATAAGCTTCACGCTCTGCCACTTTCTGCGCTTGGCGTTCAGCCTGCAACTCCTTATCGCTCTTACCGCAGCCAGCAAACGCCAGCACAACCAGTATGAGCAGGTAATTAATACGTTTCATATAGTTGCAAAATTAAGAATAAATTTTGTAACTAAGAAAAATCTTATTACTTTTGTCTTACTTATGGCAAAGGACAAGATAGCTTTCGTCTGCAGTAATTGTGGACAGGAAAGTGCAAAATGGATTGGAAAATGCCCCAACTGTGGGCAGTGGAACACTTTTAAGGAGTTCCGTATCGCTGCTGATACGGGTTCACAGGCTGCACGCAATGCCGCAACAACATTACGCAATGCGGCTTCAGGCGGTTCTGTTTCAGCTTTAGCAAATAAGCCACAACGCTTGCGTGACATCTCATCTCA
>CAMUQM010000181.1 GCA_947095945.1 uncultured Prevotella sp. | reverse complement strand
GGTCTTACTTTCGCTTACAACCTTGGTGAGAAGAGAGCATGGCAGCTTTATGTAGAGCCAGCTGTTCTTTGGAATCTTACACACGGTCCTGGCGATGCTGTTCAGTTCGGTAAGAATGCAGCTCAGCTTGGTCTCTTCGTAGGTCTTAACTACAAGTTCAAGACTTCTAACGGTACTCACAACTTCAAGGTTTGGAATGTTGGTGAGTTGAACGACGAGATTAACTCTCTCCGTGATCAGCTTAACGCTAAACCAAAGGAGGTTGTTAAGGAGGTTATCAAGGAAGTTGTTAAGGAGGTTCCTGCTGCAGAGCCACAGACTATCTGCTTCGATAACTTGGTATTCGTAACATTCCAGCAAGGTAAGTACATCCTCACAAATGAGGCTAAGGCAGCTCTTGATGGTATTAAGGCAGGTCGTCACGTACAGATTGTTGGTACAGCTTCTCCAGAGGGTCCAAAGGCACTCAACGAGCGTCTCTCTCAGAACCGTGCAAATGTTGTTGCTAAGTACCTTCAGGGTCGTGGTGTTGTCGTTGACGAGGCTACTGGTAAGGGTGTACAGGGTGTAACATCTAACCGTCTTGCTATCGTTTACGTTAAGTAAATTAAGCTATCAATTAGCTAACCTTCATAAGGTTGGTTGACTGAAATAATAAACAGGAATGAATCTTTAAGGTTCGTTCCTGTTTTTTATGTTCTAATTTGTTTGTTCTTATTTGTCAGGCGTTGTCTTTTATTTCATCACACAGTATCCATTCATTTGTTGATTGGGTGCTTGTCAGCTAAAACTTTGTTTTTGTTTGTGTTAGGAAAGAATTATTGTATAGTCTAATTTAGAGACTCATTTACTAATTCGACCTTAAATAATAGAATACCTCTCTGTTTTATTTTGCCCTTTAATCTATTTAGCGTACCTTTGCATTGTTTTCATGTTATTCGATAATGTCAAAGGAAAATAAATTCGACCTTTTAAATAAAATACAGTCACCTGCCGACTTGCGTAAGCTATCTTTGGATGACTTGCCAAAGCTGTGCCAGCAGTTGCGGGAGGATATCATTGAAGAGGTTGCCGTTAATCCTGGTCATCTTGGTTCCAGCTTAGGAGCGACAGAGATAACGGTGGCATGTCACTATGTTTTTAATACTCCTGAAGATCGTATTGTATGGGATGTCGGTCATCAAGCTTATGGGCATAAGATTCTAACGGGTCGTCGTGAGAATTTTTGTAACAATCGTAAATTAAATGGTTTGATGCCATTCCCCTCTCCTTTCGAGAGCGAGTATGATACATTTACTTGTGGTCATGCTTCCAATTCTATCTCTGCAGCATTGGGCATGGCGGTTGCTTCTAATCTTACGAAGCAGCAACGTCATGTCGTTGCCATTATTGGTGATGGTGCCATGAGTGGTGGTTTAGCTTTTGAAGGTCTGAACAATGTTTCCAGTCAGCCTAATGACCTGCTTATCATTCTTAATGATAATGATATGTCTATTGATAGGGCTGTGGGCGGTATGGAGCAGTACTTATTGAAGTTAGATACTAACGAGACCTACAACCGTTTGCGCTTCAAGGCATCACAGTGGTTACATGATAAAGGCTTGCTGAATGATGAACGACGTAAGGGATTATTGCGTTTTAATAATGCTCTTAAGTCTGCCTTATCACATCAACAGAATATGTTTGAGGGCATGAATATTCGTTACTTTGGACCATTTGATGGTAACAATGTCGGTGAGTTGGTTCGTATTCTTCGTCAGTTGAAAGATATGAAGGGACCAAAGTTACTTCATTTACATACCAAGAAAGGTAAGGGATATGAGCCTGCTGAGAAGAGTGCAACGGTTTGGCATGCACCTGGTAAGTTTGATCCAGAAACAGGTAAGCGTATTGTGCAGGACTGCAGCAATGAGCCACCTAAGTTCCAAGACGTGTTTGGAAAGACTTTGTTAGAGCTTTCAAAGAAGAATCCTCGCATTGTAGGTGTCACACCTGCCATGCCAACGGGTTGTTCTATGAATATTATGATGGATGTTATGCCTGAGCGTACCTTTGATGTTGGAATTGCAGAGGCACATGCTGTAACCTTCTCTGCTGGTATGGCAAAGGATGGTTTGCAGCCTTTTTGTAACATCTATAGTGCTTTCTCACAGCGTGCATACGATAGTATTATCCACGATGCTGCTATTCTCAATCTCCCTATAGTCCTTTGTTTGGATCGTGCGGGTCTGGTGGGTGAAGACGGAGCAACACATCATGGTGCTTTTGATATGGCATTCTTACGCCCAATTCCTAATCTTACGATAGCTTCACCGATGGATGAGCGTGAGCTTCGTAGATTGATGTATACAGCACAATTGCCAGATAAGGGTACTTTTGTGATTCGTTATCCACGTGGTAATGGTGTCCTAACTGATTGGGAGTGTCCGCTGAAAGAGATAGAGGTGGGTACAGGACGTCGTCTACATGATGGCTGGGATGTTGCAGTTTTGAGTATCGGACCTATTGGTAATGATGTCGAGAAGGCTATTAAACTGATAGAGGGGGCTGAGTCACCAAACGCAGAAAGCACCTGCCCATCAATAGCTCACTATGATATGCGTTTCTTAAAGCCATTGGATGACAAACTCCTTGAGGAGGTTGCCAACCGTTTCTCACGTATTATAACGATAGAAGATGGTGTACGCAATGGTGGTTTAGGTTCTGCTGTGACAGAGTGGATGAGCGACCATGGTTATACACCACAGATTACTCGAATGGGTATGCCTGACTATTTTGTAGAGCAGGGAACGGTACAGCAGTTGCGTGAAATCTGTGGAATAGATATTGAAAATATCAAACGACAGTTGACAGCTACTAACTGATAGCTGATATTTTATCATCCATCACCCTTTCCCAATTATCGTTTAAACGAAAAATAAGAAAAAATGAAAATCATCATATCAGGAGCATACGCCATTGGAACCTATTTGGCAAAACTGCTTTCTCGTAATATGCAAGATATCGTACTCATGGATGAGAATCCAGAGAATCTGGAGAAAATCAGTAGTGAGTATGACTTGCTAACCATGGAATGTTCTGCCACAAATATTAAGGGACTGAAAGAGGCTGGTGTGGAACATACCGACCTCTTTATTGCTGTTACTCCAAGTGAATCGGCTAATATCGCTGCTTGCGTTATGGCTCATCAGTTGGGCGCAAAGAAGACAGTTGCACGTGTAGACAATCCGGAGTATGTTGAAGAGCATAATAAGGAGTTGTTTCGTCAGATGGGTGTCAGCGATATTATCTATCCAGAGATACTTGCTGCAAAGGATATTATCAATGGTTTGAAGATGTCATGGGTGCGTCAGCGTTGGGATGTGCATGATGGTGCATTGGTAATGTTGGGTATCAAACTACGTGAGACCTGTGAGATACTCAATCGCCCATTAAAGGAAATCAGTGGACCAGACGATCCTTATCATGTGGTAGCTATCAAGCACAATGATGAGACAATTATTCCGGGTGGTAATGACACCTTGCAGCTATATGACTTGGTTTACTTCATGACCACAAAGCAGTATATTCCGTATGTTCGTAAGATTGTTGGTAAGGAACAGTATGTCGATGTTCAGAATGTTATCTTTATGGGTGGTGGTAAGACTGCAGCACGTGCTGTAAAGATGCTGCCAGAATATATGAATGCGAAGATTATCGAACAGAATCCTGCTCGTTGTGAGGTTCTGAACGAGATATTCAGTGAAGATAGGCTGGTTATTAATGGCGATGGGCGTGATATTGGTTTGTTGCAGGAGGAAGGAATCCGTCATACACAAGCCTTCGTAGCTTTAACATCTAATGCCGAAACAAATATCTTGGCTTGTCTGACAGCTAAACGACTGGGTGTTCGCAAGACGGTAGCATCCGTAGAAAACTTTGATTATGTTGGTACAGCAGATGGTCTTGACATTGGTACAATTATCAATAAGAAGGCACTTGCAGCCAGTCATATCTATCAGATGATGCTTGATGCAAATGTAGCGAACGTGAAGTTCCTAATGTCCATCAATGCTGATGTTGCCGAGTTCGTGCCAAGTCCTGAATCAAAGATTACCCGAAAGGTTGTAAGAGAACTAAATCTTCCGAAGGGAGTAACGATTGGTGGACTTGTAAGAAACGGAGAGGGTATGCTTGTTTCTGGTAACACACAGATTGAAGCGGGCGACTCTGTTGTGGTCTTCTGTTATAATGTTGATATGAAAAAGGTGGAGAAATTATT
>CAMUQM010000180.1 GCA_947095945.1 uncultured Prevotella sp. | reverse complement strand
TGACAGTTAGTCAGCAAGCGAGAATGGTAACTGTACTGAGTCGTGAGGATATCCAGGCGGCGCCGGTACAAAGTGTAAACGATTTGCTAAAGTATGCCGCCGGAGTCGACGTCCGACAGAAAGGTCCTTTAGGTGCCTTAACTGACGTAAGTATCCGAGGTGGCAACTCAGAACAAATCACAGTCCTCCTCAATGGTATCAACATCTGTGATGCACAAACAGGTCATAACGCCTTCGATTTCCCCGTTGACATTAGTGAAATCGAACGAATAGAAGTCCTTGAGGGACCAGCAGCCCGCGTTTATGGTACATCTTCTTTATTAGGTGCTATAAACATCGTAACCCGAACTCCACAGAAGACAAGTCTCTCTGCCCATATTGAAGGTGGCTCATACGGCTATCTTAGTGCTGGCGTACGTGGAAACATTACTTCAAAAGACCGTTGGAACAATCAGCTATCAGCCTCTTACACCCACAGCGATGGTTATCTTCGCAACAAGGTAGGCAATCTAAACGCTGACTATCGTACAGCAAAAGTCTTTTATCAAGGTAACTACACGGATGAAGACATTGCCATTCGCTGGCATACAGGTATGAGTATAAAGGACTTTGGTTCTAACACATTCTACTCTTCAAAGTTTGATGACCAGTTTGAACACACGTTGAAAACCTTCACTGCCATTCAAGCAGAGAACTTCCGTGGACGTTTCCATATCCGTCCTGCCATTTATTGGAATAGGAATATGGACCGCTTTGAGCTCTTCCGTGGTGCAAACAATAAGTACCCTTTCAACTATCATCGCACAGATATCTATGGTGTCAACCTCAATGCTTACTTTGATTGGACACTTGGACGTACCGCCTTCGCCGCCGAGCTACGCAATGAAGATCTCGTAAGTGGCAACCTCGGTGAGCCTCTCTCACGTCCAAAACATATCCATGGAACAGATAGAGACTATACAGTCGGACTGAACCGCACAAATATTCAGTTTGCCCTTGAGCATAACATTATCCTTGACCGCTTCACGCTGTCAGCTGGTTTGACAGCTGTCAAGAACAGTCAGGCTGATATGCCCATGCATGTTTATCCTGGACTGGATGCAAGTTATCGTATAGGCAACGCTTGGAAAGTATATGCCTCTTATAACGCATCACTCCGTATGCCTTCATTTACAGAGCTATTCTATTCTGTTGGCGGTCATAAAGCAGACAAACATCTTCGCCCAGAAGAACTTTCAGCATTCGAAACAGGTTTGAAATACGACAACAACGGTGTCACAGCGAAGGCAAGTGTTTACTGGAATCATCACAAGAACCTCATTGATTGGATTAGTGACGGCACCTTAGATGCCAACGGAGTATTAATCTGGAAGAGCGTCAACTTCGGTAAGATAAATGACTTCGGAGCAGAAACCTCAATCAACTTCGACCTCCATCAGCTTTTCCCATCACAACGATTCTTCAAGAAGTTTGGAGTGGCTTATAGCTATATCAACCAAGACAAAGTAGAAGACACAGGCTACGTGAGCAAGTATGCTTTAGAGTATCTGAAGAATAAGTTGGTCGGCAATCTCCAGCTGAACCTCTGGCGCAATCTTGACCTTGGTTTCTACTATCGCTTCCAACATCGTATGGGAAACTATATTGACACGAACAACCAGCGACAAAGTTACAAGAGCTATGGCGTTGTTGATAGTCGTATGACTTGGAATGCAAAGAAGTGGACGGCATATGTTGAAGCAAACAACCTATTTGGTGCCCATTACGTTGACTATGGCAATGTTCAACAGCCAGGCGCATGGGTCGTTGCAGGCGTCAGTTTCAATCTATAACGAGTTCTTTTCATGAAATGTACATGGACTGCTTTCGCCAAAGGCAATGACCATTGGATTTTAGCATAATCAAACATGCTCTCAAAAACAGTTGACTGATTTGAAAAATCAGTCGACTGTTTTTTTTAATTAGTCGACTGTTTCTCTAAAAAGGGTTGACCATTTTACTATAAAAGGTCTACCTTTTTGTCGAAAAGGGTAGACCTTTTTAAAAGTATACTTCTTTGTCACAAGCAAGCTGCGCTTATCTTACGTTTACCGCAACCCCACGCCGTTGCATATCATCTGTCAACGGTCGCACACGAGTGAGGAACGCTTTATACCCACGACGTTCAGGCATGCTCCAACCTGCTTCTGCTAAAGCAGCAGCTCGTGGGAAAGCTTGATAATAAATTCGTTCTGTTGAATTGATACATTCACTCCAAAGCGTTCCACTCACACCAAGCAGATTATCACGAACAAACCCGCTATCCTGTCCCCATGCTGGGTCAAGACGATAGGTCTGTTCAAGTGTTGTAACTGGCATACCCCAATTCTTCTCTGGCATATCGCCACGATTCTGTGGATAGTCAAGATAACAGTGTTCACCCGGACAGAGCATTATCTTCGCCTTATTGCGCACAGCAGCATCAATAGCCGTCTTCGTCAAACCATGTCGCCATGCATAAACCACACAACCCGGCTGAATCGTCTTAAACTCCTGTTCATACCAGTACATTGGTGTCTTTCCTAATGAATGAAGTTTATCAATTACTCGGTCAAAGAGATATTGCTGTAATTGCCAGTTCTCTGTGTATCCTTCCTTCTGCTTCAATGCCGTACAAGCAGCGCAATCTGACCATGCGCCCAATGGTGGCTGCCCAGCCTCATCACCGCCCAAATGAACGTATGGGGCAGGAAACACATCGGCTAACTCGATCAGGACATTATCGAGAAATTCGTAAACAAAGGGCTCTGCAGGACATAGTAACTCATTGCTCACACCGCATGTCAGACGAATAGGCACAGGTTTCTTAGCACAAGAAAGCTGTGGAAAACAGTGAATAGCAGCTACCTCATGCCCAGGGAGTTCAATCTCTGGAATCACCATAACATGATACTGGGCTGCAAAACGAACCAATTCGCGCATCTGCTCTTGAGTATAATAACCGCTGATACGCTCTGGCATGTCATCCATTCCGACACGGTCAGAAGCCTCCTCAATGAGTTTTGGGTATTTCTTTATCTCTATACGCCATGCCTGATCGTCTACCAAATGAAGATGAAGTGCATTAAACTTATAGCGTGCCATCTCAACGATAAAGCCCTTCAAATCTTCAAACGGAATAAAATGACGCACTGGATCGACCATCAATTCACGGATTGCTGTACGTGGTTGGTCCGCAATATAAAGTGCAGGTATCTTCTCTGAACGTGCCGAAACACCATTGCCAACACAAAGCTGTTCGAGTGTCATCAGTCCATAAAACACGCCCATAGCTGTGCTTCCTTTGATTGTTACTCCCTTATCATTCACCTGCAAGGTGTAAGCCTCATCATTGGTAAGCGACTTATCAAGTGCCAGACGCACCATCAGACCTGTCTTACGTCCCTTCCTATATGCTGTTCGCTCACCAAGGATACGCTCAGCTTGCATCTTTTCATTATTCAATTCGGGTGAAGCCTCTACCCCAACAACATCCTTCCATTTGAGAGGAAGACTATTTTTGTAAACTTCCAACTTAAGAGGACGAGGTACGAGGAGATTCTCTGGGTCGCATACATTCTCCATTTCATGACGTGAGAAGAAGTTTCGCCAGCCCGATGCGTTACGATATGCCTTCTTTGCTTGAGTAGGAACCACAAGTTTCACACGACTAAGGTCTATACCGTCAAAAGCATTGTCAGCGCAAATAGGAGGAACAACTGCCGAAAGACGAACTTCACGAAGTCCACGGCAATTAGCAAATGCGAATGTCTCTATCCGTGTAGAACCGTCAAAAGACAGTTCTGTCAACTGACGACATCCATTAAAAGCTGATGCATCTACCACACGTGTAGTTGCTGGGAAATGCAGTTTTCCACTGATTCCGTCACAAGCAAAGAATGCCTGTGTACCAATAGAATCGAGACGAGGCGGAAGCGTTAACGATGTGAGACGATGGCAAGAGTGCATAGCATTGCGAGGAATTATCGTGCAGTTTGTCTGCGAAAGGTCAAGGATAGTCTCATTGATCTTCACATCACGCAAAATTCTGAAGTTCTGCGCATTTACCGACTGGAATATCAAAAAACAAATGCCAAGTACTGACACGACTTGTCCTATACATCTTCTCTGATAAGAGAATCCTTTGAACACATTCGTTTTGTTAATAAACTGTAGGAATTTCTGCCACAGATTTGCCCAAGAGGTTACACTCGTTGTAGCCATTTTTTGTTAGTTTTTAATTACTTAACTAAAGTTTCCCACCCTCAAAAAGTTGGCTTAA
>CAMUQM010000179.1 GCA_947095945.1 uncultured Prevotella sp. | reverse complement strand
TTTCTCGGGTTTGGAGCATGGTACGGAGATTGTCCACGCCTTGCTCCACATTGTCCGCCAAGACCTTGTACAGCCCGAAGCGAGTCGGGTTATTGAACTGTTTGAGGAAGTTGGTCATGAAGTTTTTGAGAAGTCCATCCCTGTTGTTGAACTTCAAGAACGCTGCTTGATTGGCAACGATGGGTTCGGCAGTTTTGAGGTTTCCCTTGTCGTCAATACCCGATACAACAGAAAGTTTACCCGCTTCCTTTTCGTCTTTTACTTCTGTGCGGTCTTCCAAGACCAGTACATAGTTGTCATTGCTGTTTGATTCCATTGCTTGATAATTTTAATGATGAATACTGTTATCAAGCAGCTAAGTTATAGTAACATTATTAAAGATTTAAGAGTAAAGGAATTAGCGGGAATAGTCAAGAAATAACAGGTAAAAGATGGATATATAAAAATAAAGAAGAAAATGTTTGCTGCGTCCGCAAGTTCTATGTTGAACTTGCGCTGTTCGCAGGGAAAAGGAAAGAGGATATGTCGGAAGTCTTGTTGTGGACTTCTGACACACCCTCTTGCTGTGTGCGATGTGGATGCGTTTACTTACTCATCCCATAAATTGTTTGCTGGCCATGTGCCGCCAGCCTCGTCCTCCTCGAAGAAGTCAGAACCCTTGGCTTCAATCGGCTTAGTTGGATCATAGTTTCCGTCAATACCCGGACTGGCTTTCAGCATGAGGTTTTCACTGTTGATGTGAACCGTCTTTGTGACGGGTGCTAAATATGTTCTTTTTCCCATAATTACCTCATGTTTTATTTGATGATTATCTTGCGTCCGCCCTGGATGTAGACACCACGCTGTGGCTTCTCTACACGCTGGCCGTTGAGATTGTAGTAGACCTTGTCTGCCTCTTTCTCTGTCTCAATCGCTGTGATACCTGTTGCCGTATTGTCATCCCAGAAAGAGAAGATGATCTTTGCACCTGCAGGCACACCGTCAATCTTGGCGTAAGCCTTGTGGATCGGGAAAGGTTTGATGGTATTCACAGCCTTTCTGAAGAGACCGCCCTGCATCACGTAGATTGGAGCAGCGGCACTTGCCTCTGCAGAACCTTCATTGACCGTGATACCCGTCATGATGTTGTTGGTAACCGTGCGCTCCACGTTGTCCTCCTCACCGATAGCATAATAGAAGTCTGTCGGGGTAGAAACCTCTTTGAGCACCTTCAACAGTACACCTGTATTGGCTGGTACATAGCCGTACTTGCCGTTTACGCCACCGTTCACGTCAACACTCGTCATGCTTACGTGGTAGTTTGATGTACCGTAGTCGCCGGGACCCTGCTTCACGTCGCTGTTCTTGGCAACGAAAGCACCGATGTCATGCGTATGCTTCTCCGCATAGTAAATACCGAAGTCCGTATCGAACTCACGTGCGAATGTTCCGTACTTGTTCTTGATGGATACCCCCGGAATCTTATAGTCAAGCTGGTCAATGAAGTTGAACTCACTTGTCTTATAAGCATGTGCGGTAAGATCATATACCTGCTTGTTCCATACCTTCTTGTAAGTTTTAAGGGCAGACTTCTTTACGTAAATCTTAGTTGTCTTGGCAAACTCGTTATAGTTCGTTCCTGTCTCATCCAGCTCAAAGCGGGTTGTACTCAACATCTGCTTGGTAGGTGCACTTTCAATGAAGAATATACTCTGGATAGGATTTGCTGCATCTGAAGTGATGAAAGCCTTGGCACCGATATAAGATACATCTTTCTTCACAACAACTTCCTTCACTTTGGCTGTTACGTGCTGGAAAGCATAGTCGCCAATGAGGTTTACGCCGTATTTCTTACCGTTATGCTCAATGCTTGTTGGCAAAACGAAAGTATGGTCTTCACGCTTTGTGCTAAGCATGTTCACACTCTCCTCTGACATGGCAATATATTCCTCTGTGCCGATGGTGAATGATTCCTTGATACCACCTTTGAACTTCTTATAGAATGGTTCATTTTTATAGCTGGCAGCAATATCCTTACGAACATTGATAGTAATATGGTCGAACATGCTTTGACCCTTAGTCTGTGTACCGTCATCAAACGACATCTCATTCTTTGCCGTATTGATATTTGCAGCTGGAATCATGTCATCGCAAAGGAAGGTGATAACCTTAAGGTTCTTGCACAGACCGAAAGCACGCTTACCGATGGATTTAACCTTGTTAGGGATGGTTACATTGGTCAGCTTCTCACAGTTGAAGAAAGAGTTTTCGCCAATCGTTTCAATGGATGGAGGAAGCAGTGTGAATTTGCTGTTAGCCTTTCCTGGAGGGAAGAGAATCAGCTCCTTCTTGTCATGTGAAAGCAGATAACCGTCAACGCTTGAATACTTTGTATTTTCCTTTTCAACATTGATGTCGGTCAGGTTCTCACAATACTGGAAAGCCAGCGGGTCAATGTCGGTCGTTGCCTTGGTTACTTCAATCTTTTTCAGATCCTTACACTTACGGAACGCTTCTTTTGCAATCTTCGTCACGTTCTTAGGGATGCTTATGTCATGCAGACCGCAATCGGCGAAAGCTCCTTCTCCAATCTCTGCAATAACGGCTTCTGGGTCAAAGGTTACCGTAGCCAACGTCTTACATCCTGTGAAGGCATTACGCTTGATATTTGTTACAGATTTGGGCATGTTGAATGACTCGAGGCTCTCTGCATTGGCAAAGGCATTTTCTTCAATGGTTTCCAAATCGCAGTTACCTTCAAACTTAAAGGTCTTCAACTTCTTATTCGTTGTGAATACATTGGGTTTGATAGTCTTCAACTTAGAGTCAGCAGGCATGGTGACTGTCTCTAATTCCTTACACCCATTAAACACGTCGTTAAGCTCAGTGATTGTCGCGGGCAGCATCACCGTCTTCAGTTTTTCGCAACCCCTGAAAGCTGCATCCTCCAGTGTTGTCGTAGAAGAAGGCTTTTCAAATGTAACAGTCTCAAGATTTGTCATGTTACGGAATGCAGCTTTACCAACCTTCTCTACAGTTTTAGGGATAGTGATGGATGTTAAGTTGCTGGCTGCCTGGAAGGACTGTGCTGCAATTTCCTTGACAGTTTCAGGAATAGTGTAGGTAGCTCCGGCCTTGCTGGGTGGATAGAAGAAGAGCTTGTCTTTAACTTTGCTGAAAACAACTCCGTCAACGGCAACAAAGTCAGGGTTGTCGTCAGCAACCTTGTATTTATTAATCTTATCACATGCTACGATAGCACCTTCTTTCAAACCATCCTTTGTCAATCCTGTAGGAATTGTGATTGTTTGAAGATTTCTGGCACCATAAACGGAGTTACTGGTCGTTTTATTAACTTTGTTCAAGTCAAGTGAGGTCATGTTATCAGTATTCATGATACCATACTGACCAATACTTGTAAAATCATCGGGAACTTTATAATCGGTATCTGCTTTTGCTCTTGGATAGCAGACCAATTCTTTTTGTGTTTTGTTAAAAAGTACGCCACCGTCAACCTTGAATGTTGGATTGCCTGATGCAATCTCAAATTCCTTCAAAGTATTGGTTGTTGCGATAGGAGGATATACCTGCTCAACTTCTACCAACCCCTCTGGCAAAATCACTTTCGTGAGTTTGGCATGGGCAGGGAAGGCGCCGCGGTTAATCTTTGTCACCGCAGGATCAACAGTGTATGTGTTGCTGTTAATCTTTTCAGCTATAGCTGTTGGAACGTTGTACAACGTTTTCTTGTCGTTTGAATACAATACACCATTGGCATCTGACGAAAAGTAGCTGTTCGCAGCATCAACATTGAAGACAGGAACTGTTCGCAAATCGCCGAAAGCAAGGGGATTTATTGTTTCCACATTTGCCGGAATGTTTATACTCTCCAGTTTTGTTGCTCCACTGAAGCTGTTAATTCCTATGGCTTTAATGGTGCTTGGGAGTGTTACAGAGGTTAAGTTTGTGCTGGTATAGCCACTTATGGAACCCACTTCTACAACGGTGAAAGTAACACCATCTCCTTTGGAAACCGTTGAAGGAATTTCAAAATGCCCTGCCTTCTTTGTGGAAATGAATCTCACCGTAGGGTCTTTGCCAGTTTCTCCGTCAGGCTGAATCACCTGATAGTACGTTTGTTCGTTGTCAAACGAAACTATCTGATCCTTTGTGTATGCCCAAAGGAAATTAGGTATTGCTGTCAAGAGCAATACCATAAATAGCAGTTTTGTTTTTCTCATACTTATGTTATTAACCTCAATTCCGCAGCACTTTTTCTTGTGAGATGATTTTGTGTGTTGAGGCGTCTTTTTGCCTCTACATGTGATAGGAAGCGACCT
>CAMUQM010000178.1 GCA_947095945.1 uncultured Prevotella sp. | reverse complement strand
GTGATGCTACTTCTCTTACCGACACCAAAGGGAACCGTATCAAATGGGCACTTGATCGTGTTACCGATGTCCACGGGAACTTTGCCGCTTTCCATTATATGAAGTCTGGCAATAACCTTTATCCTGAACGCTATACATGGACAGGATTCGGGGAGACGGAAGGATTGTATAGCATTGAGTTCGATATTGACTCTACAGCCACAGACCGAAAAGATGTGACGAGTAGCGGAAGACTTGGCATTATGCAAAAGGACAAGGGGCTACTCCGTAAGGTCATAGTGAAGAATAATGGTCAGCAGCTCCGCAGCTATACCTTAAACTATGAAGAAGGACAGTTTGGTAAAATGTTGCTAAAGAGCATTGATCAGAACGATAGTAGGGATGGTAAGGTTGCTACACAATCCTTTGACTATTACAATGACCTCAAAAATGGGCTTTTCTCTTCTAAGGCAGAGATATGGAAGGCCGAAGGAGAAGATTACGAAGCATTCCTCAGTCATTCGGTTCGTGGGTGTGATGACAATCTTAGTATTCTTGGTGGTGGAGCTTCAAAAAGCCACACTACGGGTTGGGGAACAATGGTAGGTATTGGCTTCGCTGCTGGAACAGTAAATATTGGTCCATCTTTCTCTAATAGTAAGAGTTCAAATTCAGGTAAAGTTGCTTTTGTAGATATTGATGGTGACGGACTACCCGATAAACTCTTCAAACGAGGTAACCAACTTTTCTATCGTAAGAACATGAGCGCAGATGGAAAGAATTTACTCTTTGGAAAAACTATATTGGTATCAGGGGTAAACTCTTTCTCTGATGGAAATAGTACCACTCACTCTTTTAATGCTGATGCAGCTGTTGAAGTTGGTATTTCAAGTAAACTTAAAGCCTCTGCTGGAATTTCTTATACACATTCAAAAGAACAAGACAAGACAACCACCTATCTTTATGATTTCAACAGTGATGGACTTACAGACATAGCTATCAATGGTCAGGTCTATTTCAATCATATTGTAGATGGTAAACCTGTATTTAGTCCTGCAAGTAATGTGACAGCCAATCCTATTATTGGTGAAGGAGCACCTATTGATAAGCATTTTATTCCAGACTATAAGGTTATCCGTGACTCCCTGGAAAAGGAATATCCCCTGAATGATGCCGTCCGGATGTGGTGCGCACCTTTTGCTGGCAAGGTCAACATACAAAGTACTATAAAAAAACTTAGCAATCAAGGTGATGGTATCATCTACAGCATTCAACATGAGAGTGATGGCTTCATGGTCCGCGACTCTTTATTACAAGCTGGTAGCAAAACCAACAATCTTAATTGTGATGTAAAAGTAGGAGACAGAATTTTCTTCCGTCTTCAGTCCCGATATGATGGTGAGGATGATAAGGTCCTTTGGAATCCTATAATTACTTATGTCTCTTTACCTGTTGGCAAGGATCGGTATCTGTCAGAAGACTTAAAAACATATAATAGCAAGACTGATTATATAGAGGGTGAAAACAATGTTGCTATATTTAATCGTACTGGTAAGGTTACGCTTCACGCTCCTTATATGAAGGGGAAGACTTCTGATGATGTTACACTTATCGTCACACGATTAGATCATCATGGTGAAACAATTGTAAAACGACTTAAACTTCCTGCTGATAGTGTAGTCAATGGCTCCTACGATTATACTGATAACATAAATGAGAAAGATTCTGTTTCATTCTTCTTTGAAATCACAACCACATCCCCAGTTGATTGGACAAAAGTACAATGGGCGGGTAGCTATAATTATGAAGATGACCAAGAAAGTGTACGTTTTGTAGCATCTCGTAGGATGTTCAACAAGCCTGTTAGTATAACAGGGAGCAAAGTGTTGAAACAAGGTGTTACCGTATTAAATAGGAAATACCGTCCTAAACTTTTCATTGTTCCAACACTATCTGTTGTGCGTGAAGATAAAAAGAATGACACAGATACTGCTACTGTTTACCTGACTTTACATGATCAAAACGGACTTCCCGTATTGCATCACACCTGTCGTCTGAATACTTCCAATACGCTCAAGGGAGATACTATCGTAGTTACAGACACAACACTTATCAAACGATTAAATACAGGTAAGGTAACTGCTACTTTTGCCATAAGTAATGAATTAGCTAAATCTACTTATGCCAAAGTTAGTTTCTTACGTGATAGCCTTTCTTACCAAAGTGCCACATCCACAGTTGTTACTGCCGTGCAGCGTGTTCTTGTGGATACGTTAGAGGCTTGTGTATTCTCTGGGTATAACTCTGTTGATTATGGAAGGCTCTACCGAGGATGGGGACAATTCGCCTATAATGGCAATAAAGCCTATGCCACCCAGCCAATAGAAGTATCAGCACTGACCATTGACAGGGATAAATATAAGGATATAGCAGAGCATTATAAATCCACACATGATGGCAATCAACTTGCAAAGAGTCTTACTCCTGTCAACGAACAGCGCTTCTTTGTTATGGGATATGATGCAAATAAGAGGATGTATGTTGGTGGATCTGAGCATGTATTTATCTCTTTAGATACAATCTGTAGTTCTCGTATCGGCGAGGATGCTATTATAATTGACAGTGTTCATTATGCTAAAAATACGGGCGAATTGTCTGCACCTGTACTTATGAGTGAGTCAAAGAGTAATGGCTATGGTGTAAGCGGTGGAGTTTCTTATGCAGGACTCAGTGGCAGTAAGAGTACACAGACTTCTTATAGCAAGGTGGCTCTAATGGATATCAATGGTAATGGTTATCCTGATTGGTTAGAGGAGGTAGATGGCAATATTGTTACTCAATATACCAATGCAACTGGTACACTTGGGGCAGGTCGCATGCAATTAAATGTCAATCGACCAAAATTTAAAGCAAGTTCTTCTACTATAGGAGCAGATGCAAGTCTATCAAAACGGGCTTCGGCAAAGAACGCTTTAGCTATCAGTATCAATCCTAAACCACAAGACGATGAAACTCAAAGTGGAGGTGAAGGTAGGAATTCTTCCAATGGTAATGCTATCTCCAGTGTGTCCGTGAGTGCAAGTGGGAACTTTACTTCTGGAACCTCTCATACAGAAAGTGATTGGACTGACCTCAATGGTGACGGACTTCCTGATATGCTCTTTGATGATAAAGTGAAGTTTGGTCTTGGATATAACTTTACAAATGAAGAGAGTAGCGGTGTTACATCATTGGAGTCTTCTGAAAATAGCACATGGGGTGCAGGACTTGGTACATCCATTGAAGTACTTGGTAATGCCGATATATCCTTTGGCGTCAATGGAACGAAGACAACAACAAAGTACAATGTGTCTTTTATAGATGTTAATGGCGACGGTTTACCTGATATGGTAACTCGTGATGCTGACAAGTTCACCATAATGCTGAATACGGGATCAGGATTTATCTCTTATTCAGAAGAACAACAGGGTCGTTTCAATGAGTCATTGGCAACGTCCGTTTCTCAATATGGTAATTTTGCTGTTTCCATTCCAATACATATTCTGTTTTTAAAACTAAGGTTTACAGCTAAGGTTACCAAATCTTGGTCAAGTGGAGTTAGCCGTACGAGTGCTGCCTTAAGGGATATAGATGGCGATGGAAGACCTGATCTTATCATATCTGACGGAGGAAAGCAGCTTATTGTCTATCGTAACCTTACGGGCAGAACAAACATGCTGCGCTCCGTGACACTTCCTTTCGGAGGACATATTAATATCAACTATGAGCAGACAACTCCAAGTTACGACTTGCCGGGACGTCGCTGGGTGATGTCATCGGTTGAGACGACAGGTGGATACAAGGAGAACGGAGCAATACGAAGCAGGAACACCTTCGAATATAGCGGTGGCTATCGTGACCGTCGTGAGCGTGACTTCTATGGTTTCAAGCAGGTACGTACTAATCAGATAGACACAGAGAATGGTGATAGACTCTATCGTTACTCCGTACAGACCTATGGTAAGAACAGGGATTACTATGCACATGGACTTGTTACGAGTGAATATCTCTATACGGCTGATGGAAAGAAACTGCAGGGAGCTGTCTATGACTACGACCTAAAGACACTCGCCGTTGGTAATAATACGACAGATGCTGTTGTCTTCCCTGCCCTAAAGACACTCGTTCAGAGTAACTTTGATGAAGCCAGTGGGGACAGTCTTTCGGTTGCTGTCAGCAATACTTACGATGACTATGGTAACCTACAGGGATATAAGGAGACTACAACGGGCTATAGCTTAGAGGCAAACATCAACTATCATAAGATAGCAGATAAGTATATCGTTGGTGTTCCGAGCCATATCACTGTCAGCAG
>CAMUQM010000177.1 GCA_947095945.1 uncultured Prevotella sp. | reverse complement strand
AACTAACTCCAGGTACTACTGTCGAAAATCCTACCTATATGAAACGTATCCCAAACGTACCTTATCTGTTAGCAAACTTTGGAGCAGAGTTTCATAAAGAGAATCTCTTTGGAGGAAAGGAACAGAACACACGTTTCCTCTTTGATGCTTCATACGTGCATACGTATTTCTATGATTTTGAAGTAAGTCGGTATCAAGATAAGAAGATTCCTTCTGCCTTGACGATGGATGCTGCAATAGAACATAGTTTCAAGAATGATCAATGGGTCCTAACGTTTAAAGTAAAGAATCTCACTAATCGCCGTGTTGTATCAGAATTTAATCGTCCTTTACCAGGAAGATATATAGGAGTAAAGGTTAGATACCTTTTGAAGTAAAAGGCAATGAGACTTTATTTTGCATTAAGTAATATGAAAGAATAAAGTATGATTCATAAAGAAAGGGCATCTCGTGTGTCTATAGTGATAATATTAAATAAAGAGAACAATGAAAAAGTTTAAATCAATTCTTTCAGCCATTGTTGTGATGGCTATGTTTACCGCTTGTGGAAACAATGGTGACGACCCAACACCTGGTCCTAATCCTGGTAATAAGGACTTTCATGGAGTAGTCTTCGCAACTGGAATTACCAACCCAGAGGGTAGTAGTGGTAATGTATATTTACAGGCATTGCCAAGTTTATTGCCTGGTACTTATGATAATAGTAATAGTATTCCTTGCGGCTTTGGTTCTATACCAATTGTAACAGAGTCGGGCAATGTCTACACATTCCCTGATTATATGGGTAACACGAAGGCGGAGATAAATCGCTATAGAATTATGAACGATGGTACATGGAAGAAAGAAGGTGCATTGTCTATTCCTGCTGGTGCTGCAGCATGTAACATCGTAGAGGCAAGTAGTGAGAAAGCATACGTCAGTTTACAAGGTATTGGTGTTGTGATGGTATTCAACCCAACAACTATGACTAAGATTGCTGATATTGACCTTAATAATCTGAAACAGACGGATACGAGGGTTGCACCTGCTGCAATGATTATTCGTGATGGTAAACTCTTTGTTGGACTGAACCAAATGAATGCTCAATATATGCCAACACGTAATAACATTGAGCTTGCTATGATTGATGTTAAGAGTGATAAGGTAGAGAAACACATTGTTAATGAGTCTTTGGGCATGTGCTTTGCTACTCGTCCTATTGATGCTGGTTCAATCTTTATGGATGAGAATAAGGATATTTACTTTAACTGTGTTGGTTCATTCGGTTTTGTTCCTGGACTGAATAGTGGTATCGCTCGTATAAAGAATGGTTCTACAGAGATAGATTCAGACTTCCTTATTCGTCTTGATAAAACCGAGGTTGCTGGCTTATCTACGCATCATGCTGATTACATCTCAAGGATGTGCTATGACCGTAATGGCTTACTTTATGCTTACGTTAGTTCAAATAGTCTTGATGCAAATGCTATGACGAATCCTTATATTGCTATGACGAATGTACCTGTAGTAATAGATTTGAAGCAAAAGACAATGACGCTTATCAATGATATGGAGATTTCTAATCCTCAAGGTATTGCTGTTGCTAAGCATAAGAATATGATAGTCTTCGGTAGTGCTAATAAGAAGGCCACAGGCTTCTACACTTACAATCCAGATACGAAAAAAGTAGCAGGTCCTATCCTTCAAGTAAAGGGTAACCCTTGTTTCTTCCATAGCTTTGAGAAGTAATTTAGCTTTGTACAATAGAAAAGAGGGTGTGTCAAAATTGATACATCCTCTTTTTATTTTGCTTTGTAAACATATAACTTGTTAACTTGGTTAAGTCGTCAACTAACTTAGCTTTGTACAATAAAAAAGGTAACCAACGAAAAGTTGATTGCCTTTTTATTTTACTTTGTAATCAGATAACTCGTCAACTTGTCAACTTGTTAACTTGTAAACTAACTTACAAGTTAGCGTTGTCCTTCTTCCAATCAGCAACAGCTGGGATGATGTTGAGACCGATAATTTCGTCACGCATCTTGCAGAGGTGCTCGTAAGAAGCCTGGAGAGAAGCCATCTCCTCTGGAGTACCTGTTGGCTCAGCGTAGTGAACACCAGTAGCGTCAATTGTTGTAGGCATAGCCATCATAACGTTCTTGAAGCCGAGCTTCTCATCGTTAACGTAGCAACCTGCTGGCAAAGTGAACTTCTCACCACCCATTGCAGCCTCAATCATCTTAACAGCATTGTAAGCTGGACTCTGGAATGAGCTGCGACCACGAAGCTTGATGATGTTAGAACCACCCTGTACGGTGTGGTGCTTAATCTCTTCCCAACGCTCTGCAGAGAGACCCATCTCTGACAATGGCTTGCCATCAATCTTAACCTTAGAAGCGAATACAGCCATCTGCTCACCGTGACCACCGTATGTGTGTGCACCAGTAACCTTATCCTGCTGTACGCCAAACTCGTGAGCCAATGCCTGCTGCAAACGAGTAGAATCAAGAGCAGCGAGTGATGTGAGCTGATTTGGTTTCAAACCAGAGTGAATAAGAGCTGTCAATGCAGTAACGTCAGCTGGGTTGAAGATAACAACAACGTGCTTAACGTCTGGGCAGTACTTCTTGATGTTCTCACCGAAGTCTGCTGCAATCTGGCAGTTACCCTTCAACAAGTCCTCACGTGTCATACCCTCCTTACGTGGGGCACCACCAGAAGAGATGATGTACTTAGCACCTGTGAAAGCCTCTGCTGGGTCAACGGTGTAAGAGAGGTTAGCACCAGGGAAAGCGCACTGCTCCATCTCGTCGAATACACCATGAACGCCTGGCTCATAGATGTCGTAAAGACAGATGTTAGGAGTAAGACCGAGTGTGAGAACGGTCTGAACCATGTTTGAACCAATCATACCGCCTGCACCGACGATAACGAGTTTCTCGTTTGTTAAATAATTCATAATAGATATTTCATTAAAAGTTAAATTCCCTTTTCTTATAGATATGGCAAAGATACGAAAAAAATGACTATGTAAGAAAGATATTTTTGAATAAATGTGTTATTAATTATAAAAAGTAGAGGCTTTGCAAAGTCGGTCTATCAAATCAATTAATTCTTGTCAACTTGACTTGGAAGTTCTAATTTAATTGTTTAACTTAGCAGCGAAATCATGGGAACTTTTACAAAGGAGTAGAAGCTCTTTAGATGTCGATTGTGATGTGAATGATCTTACTATTATTGAACCTTAAAAACAACGATATGATACATACTATTAATGAACGCGTTGAGAGACTTCGCTCATGGATGAAAGAGAATGGAATCTCAGCTTTTGTTTTTCCAAGTAGTGACCCACATAATAGTGAGTATGTAGCTGAGCATTGGAAGAGTCGTGAATGGATTTCGGGCTTTAGCGGTTCGGCAGGGACGGCTGTTGTTACATTAGAGCATGCTGCGTTATGGACCGATTCGCGTTATTTCATAGCAGCTGAAAAGGAACTGAAAGGTACTGATTTCCAGTTGATGAAACTTCGTGTGGAGGGTACTCCTTCTATTTCAGAATGGCTTGTACGTGAACTATCGAACTATCAGAAAGCAGTGGTAGGTGTGGATGGGAATGTAAATTCTTTTATAGAAGTGTCTTCGATGGAACGTGAGTTGGCATCAAAAGGAAATATTACTGTGCGAACAGATGCTGACCCCATGGCTGAACTCTGGACGGATAGACCTGTGATACCTGATAATAAGGTTTCTCTTCATCCGTTGGAATATTCTGGTGAGTCAACTTCGAGTAAGATAAGTAGGATACGCAAACAGCTTGCTGATAGTGGTGCTGATGGCTTGTTGGTAACGGCACTTGATGAAATTGCATGGGTATTGAACCTGCGTGGTAGTGATGTACATTGTAATCCTGTTTTTGTATCTTATCTGTTGATTTCTCCCGAAAAAGTTGTCTTATATATAAATAATGTAAAGCTATTAGCTGAGGTTAAAGACTATCTTACTTCAGAACAGATAGCGGTTGATGCTTACGAAGCGGTTGTTGATGGACTTCGTTCTTATGAAGGTAAATCCCTGTTGGTTGATATGTCTTCTACAAACTATTCGTTGGCGACAGCGGTACCAACAGAGAAATTGTGTGAAGGCGTTTCACCGATTGCCAGTATGAAGGCTATAAAGAACGAGGCAGAGCAAGAAGGCTTCCGTGCAGCAATGTTGCGCGATGGTGTTGCGGTGGTAAAGTTTCTTGCATGGTTGAAGCCTGCTGTGGAAGCAGGGGGACAAACTGAAATCTCACTCGATGAGCGTTTGACAGCGTTACGTGCTGAACAACCAAAGTTTAAAGGTATTTCTTTTGACA
>CAMUQM010000176.1 GCA_947095945.1 uncultured Prevotella sp. | reverse complement strand
TCTCAGTAGGGATAACCTTAATGTCGTGATAGTCCTGTTTCGGTTTTTCTTGTGTTCCTTTGTTACAGCTACAAAGGATTAAGGCTGTCGCAGCAAGGAGGGTATATTGTTTTCTAATCATTTTGTTTTACGCTTGATTATGTAAATACAAAAGTACGCTTTTACGAGCATAAAGGCAAGAGATGTTGAATAAAAACGATAATTTTATTATTGATTGAGGGTGATAATCCCGAAAACACAACTTTATATTTCACAGGGAAAACTATTGTAAAAACTTATATATTACCTGTTATTCATTCTTACTAAGATTTCGTATTATGTTGAAAGATAACACAAAACACTGCTCGGTTAACTTTATTTAGCTATTTATGCTTGACTTTATTACGAATTATTCGTAGCTTTGTGGCGTGAACTTTTGGATATATAATTATGGAGAAACTAACTAAACAAGAAGAGGAAGTAATGTTGCAGGTTTGGAGATTAAAAACTTGCACTATCAAAGATGTACTACAGAAGTTGGAAGACCCTAAACCTCCTTATACCACAGTGGCTTCTATTATGAACAATTTGAAGCGTAAGGGGTATGTAGTCGCTGAGCAGCATGGACTGACTTATCACTTTGTTCCAAAGATAGAACAGTCGAAGTATAAGGCAGATTTCATGAAAGGCTTCGTTGATAAGTACTTTAAAAGTTCTTTCCGTGAGATGGTTTCCTTTTTTGCAAAGGAGGATAACATCTCGCCAGAAGAACTGAAAGATATTATAAACGAGATTGAAAAGGGGAAAGAGGAGTAGCCGATAAATACGTATTTTTTCTTTTCTCCAATAACAATGACTTAACGTTTTGACGATTATGATAATGTATTTATTGAAATTGAATATAGCCCTTATTCTACTTTTCAGCTTTTATAAGTTGATGTTCACAGGGGATACTTTCTTTTCATGGCGTCGGGCTACGCTTATCGGAATGTATTTTGTTGCTATGATGCTACCTCTAATGGATTTTTCCGCATGGCTAAGCAACAGTGAAGGAGTGATATCCATTGCAAATGAATATGCAACAGTCGTTTTACCAACTGTATCTACTTCATCGAAAGGTGGTGGAGTCTTACTATGGGAGTTGGTAGTGTTGATAGTTTATAGTGTTGTTACCTGTGTTTTACTACTACGTTTTTTATGGCAGTTGTTTTCTATCATATTGCTAAAGAACAACAGTCAAACTGCTTATTTACATGATACTGAGGTTTATGTGTTAACTAATGACGAAGGTCCTTTCTCTTTCTTTCATTGGATATTTATTAATCCAGAGAGGCATAAGAATGATGAGATTGAGGAGATAATGATGCATGAATTGACACATTGCCAGCAATTCCACTCCATAGATATAATCTTAGCAGAACTATTTTGTGTAGTCTTTTGGTTTAATCCTTTCGTTTGGTTGCTCAAACGTGAAGTGCGATTAAATCTTGAGTATCTTGCTGATAATAGTGTACTTGCTAATGGTAAGGATAATAAAGAGTATCAGTATCATTTGCTTGGACTAACATATAGGAAGAATGTAGCTACAATTTCAAATAATTTCAATGTTTTACCTATTAAAAAACGCATCAAGATGATGAACAAAAAAGAAACAAAGGGAATCCTTAAAGCAAAGTATATGCTTTATATTCCATTGGTAGCAATGTTATTGGCGGTAAGTAATATCGAAACTATTGCACGTAATGTAGCAAAGGTTACGTCAAGTGTTGAAATACAGCAGAAACCAAAGAAAACGCCTGAACGAGTATTTACAGTTGCAGAAGTCATGCCTACATTTAAAGGTAATTTATATCAATGGCTATCAAAGAATCTCCAGTATCCGAAAGATGCAGTAAGTAGAAAAGAGCAAGGACGTGTTGTAGTACGTTTTATCGTAACAGACAAGGGTGAGGTTATTCAGCCAGAGATTGTTCGTTCTGTCACTCCTTCTCTTGATAAAGAAGCCCTTCGTGTTGTGTCAAAAATGCCAGCGTGGAATCCGGGTAGAAATGGTAAAAAGAATGTTGCCACAAAGTTTGTGTTACCTATTAGTTTTGCTTTAAATTCGAAGTAGATTATATTTAGGTGTAAATTATAGCTTTCTAAATCGTTTTATAATGCTGGGATGCACACGATTTTGTGTGTCCCAGTTTTTTTTGGTTCTTTACTTAAATGTGTGGGTGGTTACCCATGCTTGTTCCTAACAATAAATTGATTCCACATCGGCAATAGATTGCATGGTATTTAGTACTTAGCACCAATGGTGTTTACCATCAGCACGACATGTGCGAAGTACCAGCACATAGACTAAAGATGAGAATAGAGAGGCATTATGGTCATTATATTGAACCATATTAAAACGCTAATGATTAACTAATATGGGACATGTTTAGCAGACTGTCGGAACTGACATTAAAACTAACTATGTAAATGTTATCTTAATCTACAAGCGGCTGAGAGAATGCTCAGTGATATTTAAATGTCAAGGTACAAGATAGCTGAGACCCTTATTTGATAATTGCATATTAAATAAGGGTCTCAGCTATTATGATACTTTATTAATCGACTGGTGTTAGTTCACCTGTATGTGAGTCAATGATAAAGCCACGTACGATGATATCTTTTGGTACGAGTGGATGCTGCTGAACAGTGTTCACCGTACGGCGAACACTTGCCTCTGTATCATGAAAACCGTCCAGATATTTGTTAAGATTAACCTGCTGTTCAGCTTCTTTGATAGCCTCTTCTGTGATTCCACGTTCACGCATCAAATGGAGAAAGTGGTCTGCATTCATGTGGCAAGCACCACAGTTAGAGTGATGGATAATCATAACCTCCTGACAACCTAACTCATAGATAGCCACAAGAAGGGAACGCATTACAGAGTCGTATGGCGTAAGAATGGTTCCGCCTGCAACCTTGATAATCTTTGCATCTCCGTTTCTCAAGCCAAGTGCATTCGGTAGCAATCTTGTTAGGCGAGTGTCCATACAACTTACGATTACTAACTTCATATCAGGTTGTCCAGATGTAATAAAAGGCTCGTAGCCTTGTACAGCCACGAACCTTTTGTTATAAGAAAGTATCTGATCTATCATAATTAAATAAATTACCTTACTATTTTTCCACGATAATATGTGTCAAATGTATCTTCTGCATATCCATCTTTGAGTACTTTGAAGCTGGAACTGCTGGCGCCATCTACCTTGTCACCCATATAATAGACATCGAAAGCGTCCTTTCCATAGCCCCATCCTAAGTCCTTGAAGCTTCTTGCGCTGGCGCTAATCTTTCTGCCATTGTAAAGGACTGCGTTAGAAGTAACGATGTAACCTTCATTATAATAAGGGTCATATTCATCACGAGGGTCAATAGGATAATCACCCGGATAGATATTGCCTGAACCCTTTAAGCGGAATGTTGTAGGGTCAACAAATGGAAGTATCTGACCTTCAAAATAAACGTTATATCTATCTTTAGCATACCCATAGCCAAGATCAATGAAAGTACGATAATCAATTCCGATAACTGGTTGACGACCATAGAACACACCTTTCTTATTGAAAGAGTAAGGATGCACTTGACGTGAAGACTGTGCTGAAGCACTAAGTGCAAAGAATGCCATAAGTACTATGCAACTTAGGCGAAGCTGGCGATAAATGTTCATCTTTTCCATAATCATCAGTTTTAATTGTTATTATCTTAAATGTTATATCGCAAAGGTAATAGGAAAAAGTTATTTATCTTGTGGAATTACCCTAAAAGAACTTAGGGAAACACCTTTTTGTGAGTGGGGACTTCCGCTACTAACTCAATATAGAGAATATACATTGGTTAAGCCAGTTCTGATAATTCCAGCCAACGGAGTTCTAACTCGTCTAATTCTTCTTTCAAGATTGGCAGACGTTTACTCTTTTCTGTAAGTTCATCTACTGATAGATTACCTGAGCAGAGTTCTTCTTCGAGTTGTTGTTTCTCTTCTTCTAATTGTGCAATCTTGTCTGAAAGCTGTTCGTATTCCCGCTTCTCTTTGAAAGACATCTTACGTTTTAAGTTGTTGCGATAATCCTTCTTAGCTTCGTTTGTTGTAGTGCTATTGCTCTTTGTTGGCTTCTGCAGCTCTTCTTCCTTTGATTTCATCTTTTGGAAATCACGGAATTGCGTGTAGTTTCCCGGGAAGTCTTGAATCTCACCCTCGCCCTTAAATACTAAAAGATGGTCAACAACCTTATCCATAAAATATCGGTCGTGTGAAACCACAATAACGCAGCCCGGAAAGTCTTGTAGATACTCTTCAAGAATCTGTAAGGTCTGAATATC